>JAEYZS010000188.1 GCA_023427925.1 Pseudomonadota bacterium
GTTTTTCTGCCAAGCAGCTACTTCCCACGGTCGGATCCTCGTTTGAAACAGTACCAGAACCAATGATGGTGCCGTGTCCTAAGCTTCTAGTGTGCGCAATGTGCTCAATGATTTGATAAAACGAAAAGAACATTTCTTTGGCATTAGGTTTACCAAAGAACTTACCGTTGTATTCGGTGTGAAGCGGCAGGTGAACACGTCCTTCATTCCAGGCAGTCCCAAGCTCATCAGGTGTCAGGGCAAAGGGTGCAAAGCTTGACGAAGGCTTTGATTGATAAAATCCAAAGCCACGGGCAAGTTCTTCAGGAATGAGCCCTCTTAGTGAAACGTCATTTAAAATGACAATGAGTTTTATGTGTTTATGAACGTCCTGAGCCTTTGTTCCCATCGGAACAAAATCTGTAATGACTCCAACTTCGCTTTCAAAATCCAATCCGTACTTTTCGTCGACGAGCGGAATGTCTTCGCGAGGCGCAAGGAACGTATCGCTACCGCCTTGGTAAACCAATGGGACTTGGTAGATGTCCTCGGGAAGAGGAGCGTTTCTAGCTTTCCTTACAAGCTTTATATGATGGATAAAAGCTGAGCCGTCCACCCAATGAAACGATCGTGGAAGTGGAGAGTGAAAAAGGCTTTCATCAACTTTAAAAGCATTTGGAGAGTTTCCAGAGTTAAGGTCTTTGTAAATTTGCTCAAGTTTAGGAGAAACACTATCCCAATCTTCTAAAGCTTCTCGCAAAGAGGGACTGATGTGATCGACTTTAACTGCCAACTGGTTATTCTTACTTACGACAACGGGAACGCCGTCTAAATTTTTTGAATCTTTTAAACTTCCTAGTTTCACTGAAAACTCCTTAAGGGCTGACATCTAACGTCTACCATGCTATGAGATCTTATGCAATCAGGACAGATGACGTTAGATATTCCAGATGTTTATGCAAAGCTCTCTACTATTGAGGAGAGTTGTCATAAGGCTATGATGAGCTGGATTAAGGAAGTTCCAACTGTACCTGCGCGGGATGTTGACGTTCTCCATGTGAGGCAGCATCCACCCAAAAAAACTCTTTTGGAAAAAGAGGGACAAGCACGCCTTCTCCATGATCTTGCCAACATTGAACTTCAAGCTATGGAGTTGGGTTTAAGAACTCTTATAGAATTTCCCGACGCGCCAAAAATATTTCGCGAGCAACTTGTTGAGATCACGCTAGAAGAAGGTGAACATTTGAAAATGTGTCTGGATGGTATTGAGCGCCTTGGTTTTAAGTGGGGAGATTGGCCCGTACATGTTGCTCTTTGGAATGCAACAAGTGATGAGGATTCATTATTGGATCGTATTTTGATTGTGCATCGTTATCTTGAGGGAAGCGGGCTTGATGCGGGTGAAAGTATTATGGGAAAATTGATCAGTACCAATGCTAAGGATGTGGTCCCTATTGTAAAAAAAATTTTTAACGATGAAATTTCTCACGTGCAGTTTGGCTCACGCTGGTATCACGAGGTCTGTAAACGTCTCGAGGTGGACCCAGAATATGATTTCAAAGAACGCCTACAAAAAATAGCTTTTAGAGTTCCAAATCGATTAGAAAGAATTAATGCAGAAACTCGTAAAAAAGCTGGATTTGACGAATTCGAAGTGCAAGCATTAATAGAGTTCCAACAATCTCAAAAAGACAAAATGTCTCGGAATTAATTGGAGAATTATGAAACCTATTTTGTATTCGTATTTTAGAAGTTCGGCTTCGTATCGCGTAAGAATTGCCATGCACTTAAAGAATATTGATTTCGATTATAATGCTGTTCACTTATTAAAAGATGGCGGGCAACAACACACTTTGAACTTTAAAGCCGTAAACCCTATGGGACAGGTGCCGTGCTTAGTCGACGGTATGAATATAATAGCTCAAAGTATGGCTATTATTGAGTATCTTGATCACAAATGGAAAGATCCTATTCTTTTTCCAAAGGATGTCGAGACACGCACTCAGGTGATCGAGTTCTGTGAGATTATTAACTCTGGAGTTCAACCTTTAGTAAATTTAAAAATTCGACAGAAGTTAGCAAGTGAATTTAAAGCAACTGATGATCAAATCAAGGCTTGGAATCAAGATTTTATGTCTCAAGGATTTGAAGCACTTGAAAAAAAACTTGCAAGAGTCTCCGGTCAATATTGTTTTGGTAATCAGATCACTGCGGCGGATGTGTTTTTGGTGCCTGCTGTATTTGGAGCAGTCACGGGTGCGAGTATGAATATGGAAAAGTATCCGCTCTGTAAAAAGATAAATGATAGTCTAGTCAGTATCGATGCATTTAAAAAAGCTCATCCTTCAAATCAACCGGATTACCCTCAAGAGAATTAGAAATGTTAAAGAATTTTGCTAGTGATAATAACTCAGGTGCACTTCCTCAAATGATTGAATCTCTAAAGAGAGTGAATATTGGCCATTGTCATGCTTATGGAGGCGATGAGTTTACTGAGCGTGGAATAAAAAAGTTCAAAGAAATTTTTGGAAATGATATCGATGTTCATTTCGTTTTTAATGGAACCGCTGCAAATGTTTTATCCATTAAAGCATTTCTAAAGCCCTATGAGGCCGTGCTTTGTGCAGAGA
>JAEYZS010000265.1 GCA_023427925.1 Pseudomonadota bacterium
GTGTAACGATCTACGCTGATTTTGATTTGGATGGAACTTCGGGACTCGCTTTACTCTACGATGGATTTTCGCAACTGGGATTTAAACAGCTCTCTTTTGTTCAACCAAAGAGATTGTCTGAAGGGTACGGCCTTCATTCTCATATCGTCGAAGACCTTGCTCGGAAAGGTACAAAAGTTATAGTCACAGTTGACGTAGGAATTACAGCACTTGACGCTGCCAAAAAGGCTAAGGAATGTGGGATTGATTTAATCATTACAGATCATCACCTTCCGTATGAAGAGCTTCCCGATGCATACACTATCGTCAATCCAAATCAGAAAGATTGCGATTCGGGTTTAGGTTATTTGTGCGGAGCTGGGGTGGGTTTTTATCTGTTGATGGCTCTTAAGAGGGCCCTTCAGGAGCAGGGATTAGGAAATCAAAATTTTAATCTCAAAGACGTTTTAGACTTTTTCGTTATTGGTACATTGACAGACCTAGTGCCACTTGTTCAAGACAATAGAGTTTTGGTGAAGCACGGGTTAGTAAGACTTTCTCAAACTCAGCGGCCTGCACTTAAAAATCTCATTCAAGCACTGTCGTTGAACGACCGACATCTCACAAGTCAAGAAGTTGCAATTAACCTCGCACCCAAACTAAATGCGCTCTCAAGAATGGAGACGGAGATTTTGCCCAGAGACGTGTTATTAGAACGCGATCCAACAAGAGCAACAGAACTAGTGAATAACGTTCTAAAAACTCAAGAAGAGCGTAAGAAATATCAAAGGTCTGCTTATTTGAAGGCTCTCGAACTTCAAGAAACAATGGATCAAAAAGGCTACGTCTGGGTTTGGTCCCATGAATTTCATAAAGGTGTGATCGGATTAGTGGCTACAGCATTATGTGAGCTTTTTCGCGTACCATCCTTTGTCGGTTCGTTAAATGGTGATGGAGAGATATCAGGTAGCGCTAGATGTCCTGACGGAGTGGAGTATGACCTTACAAAGGTCCTTGAAGACAGCAAAGAAAGTTTACTGAAATATGGGGGCCATGCGCAGGCTGCGGGCTTTTCTTTAAAAGCGCAAAACGCGCTAATGTTTGATGAAAGGCTGAAGGATTTTTTTGAAAAGAATAGTAAGCCCATGTCTGAAAAACTCGTTTTCTATGACTCGATTGCGACATTCAGGGATCTGACACCGCAATTTATGAAGTGGTGTGAAAATTTGGAGCCGTTTGGAAAAGACTTCCCATCTTTAGTATTTAAATTTGAAAACGTAAAAGTGGTGAATATTAAAAGTATGAATGGTGGACATTTGAGATTTTCACTCGAACAAGATGGAAAAATCCTTGTAGCGGTAGTATTTTCCCCAAATGAATCATTTAAAAGTGTAAATGAAAACGATGCCATAGATATAGTGGCTGAACCGAGATGGAATTATTTTCGAGGGCAGAGAACTCTACAGTTGAACTTAAAAGATATTTTTGTTAACCAGTAGCCAACCTCTTAGTGGTCATATGAAGGGAGAAAGTATGGCGTCTTTAACTAAAGTTAACCTTACAAAAGTAAACAGAGCAAAAGAGAGCATTTCTAAGAAATCTAAATTGGCTCAAGAGAAGTTACAAACGAAAATTGCTCAGTCTAGGCAATCTAAGATCGTTAAAACCATTGAGGAAAAGTTACCTTTCGCAGTTAGTGAAGAGTCATTAAGAGAAATCGCAAATAATATCATCGAAAGAGCAAGGGAGATTAGACAAGGTTTAAAGAAGGATCCTATTGCCACTGTAAAGAATTACAAATCTTTACTTGATTTCAATTCTTTAACTCTTGTTAAAAAGAAAAGCGAAGTCAAAAAATCCAAAAAATCTATGACTCCGAAGAAGGCTTTAAAGAAAGCAAAAACCACTAAAGCAAAGAAAAAGGCCATTCACTAATTGAAATCCGTAGTCCTTTTATCTTCCGGTTTGGATTCCACCGTAAATTTCTATGAGGCGCTAGCTCAAGATAGGGCCGGTGTGGTCCTTTGTTTGACATTTGATTACGGTCAAAGAGCAGCAAAAAAAGAAATTCTAAATTCCAAAAAGCAATGCGAACTCAATGGTATTCCACACAAAGTCGTGGATCTGAAGTGGTTTTCTGAGTTCACCAATACGAGTTTGGTTTCCTCCCAAATGGATGTTCCAACAGATGTTAAGATTGAGAGCCACGCTGACTCAGTTCAGTCGGCTAAGTCTGTGTGGGTTCCAAATAGGAATGGGATTTTCTTAAACATAGCGGCTGGGTTTGCTGAAGGTATAAAAGCCGACAGTATTATAGTTGGATTTAACAAAGAAGAAGGCGCAACATTTCCTGACAATACACAAGAATACTTAGACAGCATGAATGAGGCTTTTAGGTTTTCTACCTCCAATCAGATCAAAATAAAATGCTTTACGACAGATTTAGATAAAACACAGATTGTAAAACGTGCAAAGGAATTGGGAGTCAATTTTGATTTGATTTGGTCATGTTACTTTGGAGAAGATCAGATGTGCCTAAAGTGCGAGTCTTGTCTTAGATATCAACGAGCTGTTAGAAATAATTAATCAA
>JAEYZS010000192.1 GCA_023427925.1 Pseudomonadota bacterium
TTGTCGGAGCTGAATTAGAAAAATCCTCCTTTGAAATTTCGATTTCAAGTTTTGATTTCCCATTTACAACAAAATATCTCCAGGCGGCTCTTGAGGCCCTTCCGACCTTCTTCGGAAGGGAGAACGCACAAGTGAGATGGTCGGGTAACACTATTGATATCAATTGGGAGACAAAGCAAGATACGTTGTTTGAAACAGCGGAGCTTGAGAGAAATATTAAACCTGACCTCATTGAAACTCTCATGCGTTCGCTTGAGAAAAAACAAAAAGAATTAGAAATTAAAAATCGTGAGCTAATTGAAAAAAATAAACTCCTCGAAGATGCACAAAGAAAATTAGAAAGTCAGTATAAAGAACGTGTATACTCAGAAAAGCTTTCGACTTTATCTGAGTTGGCCTCAAGCATTGCTCATGAGATCAATAACCCTCTCGCCTATGTGATGAGCAACATGATGCGAGTAAATGATTATTTTATTCGTGCGCAGCAGTTGATCACTATACTGATAGGGCAGGACCGCTTGACTCCCGCAGTTCAAGAAGCCATGAGAAGAACCGATTGGAATTTGGTTCAAAAAGATTTTCCTGAGATTGTCAAAGAAGTGCATGAGGGTCTTCAGAAGGTCAAGGGTATCGTTAAAGACCTGTCATTTATAACCGGCAAAGCTTCAAACGAAGAAAAGGTAAATATTGATCTCAATCAAGTTGTGAATTCAGCAGTAAAGATGGTGACTCACCAAGTGCCAAAGAATGTAAAAATCGAAAGTCACTTATTACTAAATCAAAACATTTCAGTTTTTCCATTGCGTTTGGAACAAGCTCTCGTCAATATCCTAAACAATGCTGTTCAAGCCATAGATGGTAGAGGCGAGGTTCGAGTTGTGACTCGTCCAAAAGGAACTCGTGCTGAAATCGAAATTTCTGATACGGGTATAGGAATGGATGAAGAAAAGCTTAAGTCTATATTTAAACCATTTTATACAACTAAGCAGTCCGGTAAAGGGACGGGTCTAGGATTAAGTATTGCTCATTCTATTATTGAAATGCATTCTGGTGATATTAAAGTGAAAAGTGAACCGGGCAGAGGCTCCACTTTTTCCATAGATCTCCCTCTTTAATTTTTTAGCTGAAAGCGAGGAATTATGTCAGAAATTATCGATATCAGAGCAAGAGAAGTATTAGATAGTCGTGGAAATCCAACTGTCGAAGTCGAAATCATAGGTGCTTCGGGGTTTTCCGCTTATGCAGCTGTGCCCTCAGGAGCATCGACAGGTGCTCATGAAGCGTGTGAGCTGCGTGACGAAGATAAAAAAAGGTATCACGGAAAAGGCGTTTTAAAGGCTGTAGAAAATGTTGAAGAAGGCATCGCAGACAAGTTGATTGGGTTAGACACTCTTAAGCAAAGAGACATTGATCAAGCACTTTTAGATTTGGACGGTACGGAGAACAAATCAAATCTTGGCGCAAATGCATTGCTTGGAGTTTCTCTTGCTTGTACAAAACTTTCGTCATTAGAACTAGGAATTCCTCTATATGAATATGTAGGAGGAGCGCTAGCAAATACACTCCCGGTTCCATTAATGAACGTTCTTAACGGTGGAGCGCACGCAAATAACGGTCTTGATGTCCAAGAGTTTATGATTGTGCCGGTTTGTGGCGGGAGATTTTCTGAGGCACTAAGATGTGGATCTGAAATATTTCATTCCTTAAAAAAAATCTTAAATGAAAAAGGCTATAGCACGGCGGTTGGAGATGAAGGTGGATTTGCGCCAAAGCTCAAGAATAATCGCGAAGCTTTGGAGTTGATTGCAACTGCCGTTGAAAAGTCGGGTTATAGGCTTGGCCAAGACGTCTTGTTTGCGCTAGATGTGGCGGCAACTGAACTTTTGGAAGGTAATCAATACAGGTGGGAAGATAAAAAAATATCCCCTGATCAGCTTATTGATACCTATTCAGAATGGAGCAAGACTTTTCCTATTGTATCTATTGAAGATGGTCTTTCTGAAGACGATTGGAACTCATGGGCAAAAATCACTGAAAAACTTGGCGACAAAATGCAACTTGTTGGTGACGATTTGTTCGTTACTAATCCCAAAAGAATCCGCAAAGGCTTAGAACAGGGTGTAGCAAATTCAGTTCTCATTAAAGTGAATCAGATCGGCACTCTATCAGAGACAAGCGATGCGATCGCTCTTGCTCATAGAGGTGGCTATACAACAGTGATGTCTCATCGCTCAGGTGAAACAGAAGACTCTATCATTGCCGACTTAGCAGTGGGCTTTGGCTGTTCACAAATCAAAACAGGTAGCTTGTGCCGTGGTGAGAGAACAGCAAAGTACAACCAACTCTTAAGAATTGAGCACGAACTTGGCTCACAGGCGAGATTCTTAGGAGCAGAAATCTTCCGCTCTTAATCCAAGAATTATTCAAATTAAGCAGATTTATCAAAAGCCCACTTGCCTAATTAGTGGGCTTTTTATTAATTTTAAAACAAGACGATCGTCTTGAGACATGTCTCACCTTGATACATCTAAGTACAGTTTATTTACAGCTGTAAAATCCCAAGCCTAAAAATTCAACTTTTTTAAGCATCTTAACGATAAGTATAAGTAGGCAAAATAATTAATTATTTATTGGTAAGGTGGAATGTATGTGGAACGTTTCCAATAAAAATAAAATATGTTTAACATCTCTGAGGGATACTTTGATTAAGACATCGTTGATTACAATTGTTATGACATTATTAAGTTCGGCATCGTTCGCCGGTAATTCTATGCCATCTACCTTTACGTATCAAGGTAGGTTGATGGATTCTTCGGGAACCGCGCCATTAGCGGCGAATCTAACTTTGACAATTGAAATTCGAAATCCTTCCGGAAGCTGCCTTCTCTATTCTGAACGACAAAATGTAGATACAACAACAAGCGGTGGTCTCTTTTCTATTCAAATAGGTAGTTCAATAGGTGATCCAAAAAGAACAATGGGTGTTGGTGGATATTCTGATGATCCGGGTTATGATCTAGATGAAATTTTTACGAATAAACAGGGTTTTGGCTCGGTAGCTGGAAGCTGTCCGGGTGGATGGGCGACTCCGGCCGCAAACGATGGAAGACTTTTAAGAATTCACGTTTGGGATGGCTCAACAACTTCGACATTGCCCGATCAAACATTAACTCCAGTTCCGCAGGCCCTAGTTGCTGATACAATTGATGGAGTTCCTCTCCAAGGTTTAACCTTAAATTGGACTACAGCAACACGACCCGCTTATCCTATCACTAACGTTACACATGGATTTAACAGAGACTTAAATAGATTTGAAAAATGGAATGGACTAACTTGGACTCCGACAACACCGAAATTTTCTTCAACTGCTATTGGTGATCCTGGTGTAGAGGGCGTTGTTCTTAAGTGGAACAACACTAATAAAGAGTGGGAGCCAAGCGTTGTCGATAGCGTATTACCTACGTTAGCGGGAGATGTTACAGGTGACTATGATGACGTGGATGTAATTGGTCTACGTGGTCGTCCGCTTTCAGCGACTGCGCCTAATAATGGACAAGTTTTAAAATGGGATGGATCGGAGTGGGAGCCTGCTGACGACAATGGTGTCGCAAATGGTACAGTTGCTGGACAAATATTAAGATGGGATGGAGCTGCATGGACTGTCGCAACAGGTATCAGCGTTGATGGAAGTGGATTTGTAACGCTTCCTGGTGCCCCAACCGTTGATAATCATGCGGCCACAAAAAAATACGTTGATGATACAGTTGCTGCATACACCTCTGCAGTCGACGACGGAACAAATGGAACTCAAATTTTAAGATGGGACGGATCGAGCTGGGTTCCTGTTGTTATGTCTGGAGATGCAACTATTTTAGATGGAGCTGTAACAGTAACAGGATTACGGGGAAGCCCAGTTTCTGCAACTGCACCAAGTGCAACCGGTCAGGTCCTTTCCTGGGATGGCTCTGCATGGAGTCCAACTGCTCTATCTAGTGCAGTGGGTTCTGGTACACAAAACTTTATTCCAAAGTGGAATAATGCTGGTGGAACCACTCTAGGTGATTCAACGATATCCGAAGCTGGCGGTTGGGTTCAAACAACAAGCCCTCTCTATGTCAGAGATGATACGACTTTCAATACTCAAGTACGTGTTGATGGTCCTCTTGTATTAAGAGAACTTGCAACTCCACCAGCGCACGTTGCAGATTATGGGACAATCTACGTTCTTGATGATCAAACAGTTTGGTTCAAGGATAGTGCTGGCAATGATAACCAATTTGTATTTGGTGCCGGAGCGGGAGAGGCAAATACAGCTTCTTCTCTAGGTGGCACAGCAAGCTTGGTCGGAACGAAGTCGGGTGTTGATTTAAGATTTAGGGGCTTAACTGGAAGTACAAATATCACTGTCACAGAAGACACAAATGAAGTCACGATTGCGGCTACGGGGTTACAAACCGCTCTCACAGCAGGTAACAATACAGATGAATATCTAAAATGGGATGGAGATTCTTGGGAACCAGCTTTGGTTTCTTCGTTGATGT
>JAEYZS010000210.1 GCA_023427925.1 Pseudomonadota bacterium
CTAACGGACTCTTCAAGATGGACTTGTTCACGAGGTTTACTCCCTTTCAAGCGCAAAAAAATGAAAACGCACTCATCGCTTTACTTTGTTTTAAGGTCTTAATTTAAAACAAAAGTATCTCGCAAATGCATTTTCATTTTGAGTTTTCTAACAACTATATAAATGACAACGAATTGATAATAATGTCACTGAGTTTTTCTTATAAATTGAATTTTTTTTTGAGATAACCAGATCTTACGGATGCTTAAATTTTACGCATAAGTTCTTTTTTTAAACAGAGAAGTGTTGCAAATTCGCCACGCAGTTTTGAGGTATCATTCTCACTAACATCATCAATGTTAAAAAAAGTGTTCAGATAAACTTCCTTAAAATTTTGATCGCTTATTATTAGTGGCAATAGCGCGTTATTATTGGTAGGCTCAGCGCCCGATGGCAATTTTAATAAATGCTCACAAACTAACGAAAATCTTTTCGTCTAAGACTCTCTTTGACGGGCTTACATTCACGGTTGAAAGCGGAGAGCGAATTGGACTGATCGGTCCAAACGGAGCTGGCAAATCAACATTACTTAAAATTATCGCTGGGAAAAGTGATTTAGATGGCGGAACACTCTCACCTCAACGCGGCCTAAAAATTGGCTACCTAGAACAGATCCCTACTTTTACCGATAACGCTACAGTGCAGTCTTCTATCCTTGAAGGTTCCCATGATCCTGATGACTGGCAGGAAATTGCAAAAGCCCAAGAAATTATGTCAAAACTTTCACTTTCTGAGGGTGAGGTAAATCCCGATTCTTTGATTGAAAATCTTTCAGGTGGTTGGAAAAAACGCGTGGCTCTTGCTCGCGAATTATTAAGAAACCCCGACCTCCTCCTTTTGGATGAGCCGACCAACCATCTTGATATTGAAAGTATCATGTGGCTTGAAACTTTACTTGAAAGAAGCCCCTTTGCCACAATCACGATCACCCATGATCGTGCGTTCCTGCAAAAAGTATCTAACAAAATATTTGAATTAGATCGAAGACACCCTGATGGGCTTTTAAAAATCGATGGGGATTACGCCAAGTACCTTGAGGTTCGCGAACAACTCCTCACCGCTCAAGAAACCTTAGAGACTAAATTAAAAAATACTCTAAGACGAGAAACCGAATGGCTACGTCGCGGAGCCATTGCACGACTTAAAAAACAGCAAGCTCGTATCGATCAAGCTGGTGTTTTAAAAGAAAAAGTTGAAGATCTCTCAAGCCGCAATCAAGTTCAAAAAGTGGAAATGCAACTCCAAGGCATGGAAAAAAACCCAAAGAAGCTCATCGAAGCAAAAAATATTTCCAAATCCTACGATGGGAAAACTATTATTCCGCCGCTTGATCTATTAATAACACCAAAAAGTCGCATTGGGCTTATTGGGAAAAACGGTTGCGGGAAATCCACACTGATTCGGATGCTCACTGATACCGAAAAACCTGACACAGGAAGCGTATTTCATGCGGATCAACTACAGATCACATACTTCGAACAAAATAGAGAAAGCCTTGATCAAGAGCTCAGTGTGATAAAGACCGTTTGCCCTTCGGGTGATTTTGTACCCTATGGAAATAATGGCACTATGCACGTTAAAAGTTATTTACAAAGATTTTTATTTACGTACGAACAAATGGATATGCCTGTTCGAAAGCTTTCTGGAGGAGAACAAAGCCGCTTGCTCCTTGCAAGACTTCTACTCAAAAAATCTAACGTCCTCATACTCGATGAACCGACAAATGATTTAGACATTTCAACATTGGATGTACTACAAGAAATCTTAACAGATTTTAATGGTGCAATCATCCTTGTAACCCACGACAGATTTTTTCTCGATCAAGCGTGTAATCTGCTCTTGGCATTTGGAGTAAATGACAAAAACGAAAAGACTATTACTCCAATGGTAGGCCTTGATCAATGGGAAGAGTGGTACGAGGTTCAAAAATCTCTTGAACAAAAGCTTAAAGCCGGAAGCAAATCAACGCAATCCACAGGGTCATCTAACGACAAAAAGAAGAAACTCAGCTATAAGGATCAATATGCCCTAGACCATATGGATGAAAATATCGAAAAGGCAGAAAGATTGCTTGCCGATCTCACAGCGGAGTATGAAAAACCTGAAACTCTTAGTGACCCCCAAAAAATAGTTGAGGTATCTCAAAAGATCGCTGCAGCCCAAGCTGAGATAGATAGACTTTATGCCCTTTGGGAAAAGCTAAGCTAAAAACAAGATATTGCTGAAAGTGTGCCACACTTATCTGAAATCTATTACAGAAAAAATAGGACTATTGGTTTTCTGATCAAAACTAATTAGCATATTATATTCATGAATATGCACATGGTATTCTTGATCCTTGTATATGAGAAATCCACCAATGATTGGAATATTCGAATTCGAAGGTCTTTGCGGTATAAATTCGAACCGCTTATCATCTTCAAGACGTCTCATAACTCGATTGTAAATGGCCTCATACTTATTAGCGATCAACGGCCAATCATCCCGTCGATCCAAGCGAGAAGACATTTCTCGTTCGACAAGAGCGAAGGGGTCCCCTTCGATAAACTCTCGCTCGATACTCATTTTCTTTAGATTTATGGAGTAGACTTCAGGAACCTTAAATCCCGCGTCCTTTAAGATTTCCGAAAGAAGTTCTTGTAATTTTAAAGTGTCGACAAATGAGATTCGATGATCGAACACTTTAGTGGCGCGGCCCGTGACAGCATTTCGATAGACGACTCCCTCGAAGCCCCGCCCTACGACTTCTTTAATGCGGCCGCGAGAAAATAAACTACGACATTCAAGCGCTTGGGCTTGTAATGAAAGCACTATTGCAAAAGCACAAAGTATAGCTTTAATCATTTAGTCCTTGTCGTGTTGGGACTGCCGAGCTGAAATCTTAGAAATTATCGTTGATGTGAAATTCGTTGTCGTTTCTTGGTGTTTCGAATTCATTCCAATCTCGATCATTTTGAATTCTTTCTCGGGGCTCCAAAAAGTAAGGCGATCTGGATGTGTTGAACTCATTCCAACCTTCGCGTGATTCATAGACACGAGCTTCATAAAACGAGGTCGCACTGTGGTCTTCAAAGACTGCAGTACAATCTTGTGCGTAAGCAATTTGAGAAAAACCAATTGTTGTTAGAACAAATAATAAGATCAATACGCCAATTAGAAACTTCATATATAACCACCCAAAACTGAATCAGCGGTTATAACAAAGCTGTTAAAAATACGGCAGTACTATAAATCTACAATGAAAATTTTCTATACTCAATTTTGTCGTTGTAAGCGGACAAACCAAACGGTGGCTGCAAATAGGATATGGATTCCAACTACTGTAGAGACAAACGGTAGACCACCGCCTCCAAAGCCATAAGAATGTAAGCCGGCTCCTAAAACGTAGTTCACTCCGTACCAGGCCATCACTACAAGAGTGAATGCCACGACTGACCATAGAACGAAACCAAATGGCTTAAGCCAACCTCCCACTCGACCGTGAAGAATGGCAATATATCCTAAGAACGCAATCAAGGCCCAAGTCTCCTTTGGAT
>JAEYZS010000245.1 GCA_023427925.1 Pseudomonadota bacterium
ATGTAGGGTGAGGGCGGATTTGTTAACGCACCAAAAGAGTTCTTAATACCTATCTTTGATTTCTTAAAATAAAAGAAAATTGGAATTTGGGTTGACGAAGTTCAAACGTTTGCAAGAACGGGCGAGCTATTTTCCTTTGAAACTCTTGGCATAGGAAAGTACATCGACATCTGTACGATCGCTATAACCGCACAACTTGCAGTCACCCTTTATACAGAAGAGTACAATCCAAAGCCGGGTTTAATCGCGGGGACATTTGCCGCAAGCTCTTCGGCTTTGGCTGCGGGGAATGAGGTACTAAAAATAATCACTGAAGAGGGTTATTTAGGTCCAAATGGCAAGATCAACCAAATCTACAAAAAGTTCGTAGCAATGCTAAACGAACTTAACGAGACCACTTGTAAAGGTTTACTCACAGATGCGGGTGGTTTGGGTTTGATGGTTGCGGTAACTCCGCTCGGCGGAGACAAAGAAAAAGTTCCAAAGCTTTTACAAACTCTCTACAAAAACGGAATGATCAGCTTCTCTTGCGGTAAGGATCCCGTAAGACTTCGATTCTTGATCCCTGCGATTTTACAGGACAAGGACATTGAGGCGGCTAAAAAGATTTTGGAAAAATCTATTTTAGAATTGAAGTAGTTTAATCAGGGGAAACATATGTCATTTATTTTGAGAAGTGTGGAAGTGAGAGATATTCGTGATTTGCAAGTGTTGAGCTCGCAATTTACGATGATTAATCTTCCCAACGACACAAAGGTTTTGGCTCGAAAAATTGAAAAGAGCCAAAGATCATTCGCAGGAGAGCTTCCAAAGGAGGAGTGCGAGTACCTATTTGTTGTTGAAGATACGGAAACAGAAAGAGTCGTAGGAAGTTCGCTCATTATTGCGAAGCACGGCACAAAAGATGAACCACACTTTTATTTCAAAATAAAAAAGAAGGAGCATTTTTCGAGCGATTTGGGAATCGGATTTGTTCATCAAGTTCTTAAGCTCGAAGAAGAAATTGAC
This sequence comes from Pseudomonadota bacterium, assembly GCA_023427925.1. Lineage (GTDB taxonomy): Bacteria > Bdellovibrionota > Bdellovibrionia > Bdellovibrionales > JAEYZS01 > JAEYZS01. Next base: position 1,009 of record JAEYZS010000245.1, read on the forward strand.
GGACCAACCGAAATTGGCGGCTTACTAGTCGATAGCGAATATAGAAGAGCACCAGAGAAAATTGGAAAGCAAATTTCTTTGGTAAGGTTTCTCTTTATGGCAATGTTTCCAGAGCGATTTGAAACAAAAATTCTATGTGAGCTTTCTCCTCCGCAAATGGCGCAAGGGAAAAGTGAGTTTTGGGAAGCCATGGGAAGAAGGTTTACGGGCCTGCCATATCAAGAAGCCGATAAACTCAGTCACAAGTACAAAGAATTCATCCACAGTCTTTTTCCAAAAGATGAGATCTATACTTGCTTGCTGTCTTCAGCAGCGAGATTTGTTTTGGGCAGAGTCGGTGATGAAACTCGTCCGGCACAACATCTTTTAGAGAAGCTCGGATTTAAGTATCTTAACGAAGTTGATCCTTTTGATGGCGGTCCACACTTTGGAGTGTTAACTCAAGAAGTGCCGCTTATTAAAAATACAAAGCAAGTCGAAGTGTCGCCGAGAAGTCAGGCGGATTTCAAAAACTTTGGACTTGTTGGATTTATGAGGGACAATGGCTTTGTATCTAAGCAAACAGCTTATTACCCTGAGGGGGACAGAATAGTTTTACCAGAAACGACAAAGGAGCTTTTAAGACTTAACTCCAATGATCAAGTTTTTATCACTGAAATTATTTAACGCACCTAAGGAGTAAAAATTATGGCAGACAATCTCTATCGTGGCGACTACATCAATAAAGAATTTTTAGTTCCTAAAAAACCAGACGGTGAATTTAAGAATATTTCTCCCGGTGACAAAAAAGACCATATTATGACGGTCGAATATGAGTTCGATCATGTGGGTAAAGCTGTCGAAGCGGCAAAGAAGGCTTTCACTTATTGGGCGGGATTGCCGCAGCAAGATCGATTTCAATATCTAGCGAGACTAAAAGAAGTTTACACTTCTCGGAAAAATGAACTTGCAGAAGCGATTTCACGAGATACAGGGAAACCTCTTTGGGAGGCGCTCACAGAAGCACAATCCATGATTGGTAAAATTGACATCACACTCAATGAATCCATGAAGTTGGTATCAACTCTTGAGATCGATAACGCTCTTCCTGGCGTAAAAGGTGTGATTCGTTATAAGCCAAGAGGAGTGATGGCAGTTCTTGGGCCATTTAATTTTCCCGGCCATTTACCAAATGGACATATTATTCCGGCGCTTGCGACTGGGAACACTGTTGTATTTAAGCCTTCAGAGCAAACTCCGTTTGTTGGGCAAATTATGGCGGAGATGTTTCATCAAGCCGATTTTCCCCATGGAGTTTTTAATCTTGTACAGGGCCTTGGAGAGACGGGTCGCAGACTTGTTGCCCATGAGCTTGTGGACGGAATCCTATTTACCGGATCCTACGATACGGGTTTAAAGATCAAACAAGAAACACTCACTCACTACTGGAAAATTTTAGCTCTTGAAATGGGTGGCAAAAATGCCTCCGTAGTTTGGAATGATACCGACATGGAGAAGGCAATCTATGAGAACCTTCAGTCAGCGTTTATAACAACAGGCCAGAGATGTTCTTGTACGAGCAGACTTATACTTCATAAAGATATTTACGACCAATTTATGGATAAATTTTATCAGGCAGCAAAAAAGATCACCATTGGTCATTGGAAAGACAATAAATTCATGGGGCCTTTGATTAACGATACCGCGGTTGAAAATTATTTGCGATTCCAGGGAATCGCTGTTCGTGAAGGTGCCGAGTGCCTAATGAGGGGAAAGACATTAGACAAAGAACTAAATGGATCGTATGTGACTCCTAGTATTTATATCGTGGATAAACCTTCGGATAAGTCAGTTTACCAAAAAACCGAAATATTTGGGCCTAACTTAGCAGTATATAAAACAGATGACTTTGATCAGACAATAGAACTTGTGAATTCCACAGGATATGGATTGGTCGCATCTGTCTTTACAAAACAACAGGAGCTTTACGACAGAATGAACCAACACGCACGAGTGGGATTGGTCAATTGGAACAGAGGAACTATTGGAGCAAGCTCTAAACTTCCATTTGGTGGAATGGATAAGTCCGGTAACGATAGGCCATCTGCTCACTTTGCAGTTCAATATTGTACTGTGCCGGTAGGAAATCTTGAGGATCAAACTCCTTTTGATGCAAGCAAACTGCCGCCAGGCCTTGAGGTGGTGCCTTGAAGATAGTTAAAATTTTATTTGCGCTCGCATTTGTTTCGATATTTTTTGTTGCGACATATTTGTTTTTGGAATTGAAACCAAGATCGGGTCCAGTTGAGAAGATTATTGTGGAAGTTCAACCAGGTCCTTTTAAAAATGTCATAGACGAATTAGTAGAAAAGGGGCTTGTCCGTAATCGCAAACTCTTTTCTAGAATCGCGACTTTCACTAAGTCCGACCAAAAAGTCAAAATGGGTGAGTATGAGCTCACGACAGACATGTGGCCCACTCAAATTTTAAATGTCTTGGTGAGCGGAAAAAGTCTTCAAAGGTCTTTTACCATTCAAGAGGGATTAAATATTTTTGAGATCGCCCAAGTATTAGAGCAAAATAAAATAACAACTGCAGATAAATTTTTAGCTAAAGTCAGAGATCCTCAGTATGTTCGAAAACTAATTGGCTTTGATGCCCCATCTTTGGAGGGATATCTCTATCCTGATACTTATTTTTATACTAAGGGAATGTCGCTAGACAGGATTATCCAAATGATGGTGGATCACTTTAACACGGTCATCATGGAAGTTTCTCCTGCTCTCCAAGAAAATAAAAAGCTTCGACATCGTATGGTGATTTTGGCAAGTATGATTGAAAAAGAAACTGGCGCTCCAGAAGAGCGTCCTACAATTTCATCGGTATTTTACAATCGGATGAAAAAGAATATGCGATTCCAATCGGATCCAACAATCATCTATGGATTGGCCGTAGAAAAAGGCCGCATGATCCGGAATATCAGAAGATCTGATATTACAAAGAAGACGCCTTATAATACATATACAATTCCGTCTTTGCCGATCGGCCCGATTGCTAATCCTGGGAAAGAGGCAATTGCTGCAGCATTAAAACCTGCAAAGACCGAGTATCTATTCTTCGTTAGCATGAACGAAGGTCGACATTACTTCTCTCGGACTTATGAAGAACACAATCAAGCCGTAAAGAAATACCAAGTCGATCGAAGAATGCGTGAAGGTAAATCTTGGCGCAATATGAAGAAGTAGTTTTTAGCCATAAAAGTATTGATCCGGCACAATCACAAGAGGTGTGTCTTCAACCCGTGTCTCGCGCCAAATTGGCGTGATCTTTTGTACGAGAACACTTACCGAGTTTAAATCGCACTGAATTGTTCCGCTGATGGTAATGAAGCAGTGGTTTAGGAATACCTCTTTAAATTTTTGAAAAATGTTATCCCAAATGATTAAATCCACAAATCCGAATTCATCTTCGATGGTGGCAAAACAAGTTCCACCGGCGGTGGGGGGCTTTTGTTTTATCAAAAGTAAACCAGAGACGCTCACAAAGGAATCGGTGGGTAGCTTTCTCAATTCTTTTGAGTTCATGTTGGGTATTGATCGAATGCTTTTTCTCAATTCCTGCATGGGGTGTCCATGGGTAGAAAGAGAGAAGGCGTTGTAGTCATTTTGTATTTCTTCAAATGGAGAAAGAGTACTAAACTTGAATTCCCCGAGATTTTCCTTTTCAAAGTATTCCGTATCGGAGAAAAAATTCAATTGCTGGTCGCCTGGAGTTAAAGCTGTTTGATAATGAAGGATTGCCCAAAGAGAATTTCTTGCGCTCCAATTGAGATCTTCAAATCTTCCAGAGAGAGCCAGTCTATTTAAAACATCTTTTTTAATAGAAGATCGTTTTACAAATTCACTTAAACTTTTAAATTGCATATGAGATCTTTCTTTTATTAGCTCTTCAACATCCTTTTGTGAGATTCCTTTTACGATTCTAAATCCTAGTCGAATGGTATTGGGGGATTCGATGGTACAGTCCCACTGAGATTTTAAAATTGAAACGGGCAGAACTTTGACATTATTTCTCATGGCTTCGTAGAGAATGGTATCGGGCCTGTAAAATCCCATGGGCTGACTGTTTACAAGTTCACAGGCAAATTCCGCAGGATAATGACACTTTAAATAACAAGAGGCATAGGCAATCAATGCAAACGAGGCTGCATGGCTTTCGGGAAAGCCATAATGACTGAATCCTTGGATCTGTTCAAAAATTTGTGTCGCAAATTTTCTACTCATTCCATTTTCTAGCAAACGATCCATGAGCTTTTGTGCCATGGCTCCCATAGGCGTATTGGTTCTCCAGGCATTAATGCACTTTCGCAAGAGATCAGCCTCACCTGGAGTAAACCCTGCAAGCTCAATAGCAAGCTTCATAATTTGCTCTTGAAAAAGGGGAACACCAAGAGTGCGTCCTAAAATACGTTCAACAGTTTTATTAGGATAGTCGATTTTTTCTAATCCACGTCGCCGCTTTAAATAGGGATGAATCATCTTGCCAACGATTGGACCAGGCCGAACAATTGCGACCTCAATAACCAAATCATAAAAGTTGGAGGGCTTCAGTCTGCCAAGCATGGACATCTGTGCCCGCGATTCGATTTGGAATGTACCCACGGTTTCGCATCGGTGGATCATTTCGTAAGTTTCCTTGTCATCATGGGGAATTTCGTGAAGCTTCAAATGAAGTCGCTTTAATATCTTGTTCAGACAACTCAACATACCCAAAGCCAACACGTCGACTTTTATTAATCCCAATATATCTAAATCATATTTGTCCCACTGTATGATGGTTCGCCCATCCATCCTCGCCGGTTCAACCGGAACAATTTCTGTAATAGGATCAGCACTTAATGTAAACCCACCGCTATGAATGGAAAGATGTCGAGGAAATCCATTCATCTCTTGAGCGATGGAATAGATCTTTTGAGCAAGGGTCTCTTTGTTGGGGAGATCTTTAATTAGATCTTGAAAATTTCGCTCTACTTTTTTTGCCGAAAGTGTTCCTACTGGAACGCCAAAGGCTTTACACACTTCACGAAAAGCACTTCGAAATCGATATGTGACAACGGCGCTAATCATAGCGGCTCGGTGGCGGCCATACTTTTGATAAATGTATTGAATAACCTCTTCACGTCTTTCGTGTTCAAAGTCTATATCGATATCGGGTGGCTCATTTCGCTCTACACTAATAAATCTCTCAAAGAGAAGATCCATTTGAACAGGATCGATAGCCGTGATGCCAAGAACATAACAAATCACAGAATTTGCGGCAGAGCCTCTCCCTTGACACAAAATTCCATTGTCGTTTGCAAACCTCACAATGTCATAGATCGTTAAAAAATAATCTGCAAAGTTAAGCTCTTTAATTAAGGCTAACTCGTGTTGAATTTGCTTTAATGTCTTTTCATTGGGAGTATTTTTATATCGAATAGGAGCCATTATGTTTACAAGCTCTTCAAGATAGCTTTGAGAGGTGTGACCTGTGGGAATCCACTCTGATGGATATCGGTATTTCAGCTCACAAGGAGAAAAAGAACACTGCTTAGCAATAAGTAGTGTATTTGAAAGAGCTTCAGGGAAATCCTTGTAGAGAGTCTCCATAGCTTTAGGACTCTTGATGTATCGTTCGCCGTTGGGTTGAAGTTTAAACCCCACTTCACTTAAAGGCTTTCCTTCTCTTATAGAAACAAGAACATCTTGGATGATCTTTCGGATCTTAATATGATATTCGACATCATTTGTAGCCACCAAAGGAATTTGAAATTCTTGAGATAGCTCAAGAACCCTTGAGATTCTTTCAGAATCTTTTCCATCCAAATAAAAAGTTAGAGGAAGATAAAGGTGAGTAAAATACTCTTTCAATAAAGCCAAATCTAAACTTTCACCCATCCGAGGAATAATGATCAGCTCATCAGAAACAGTAAGACTCATCTTAAGAAAGTCAGAGATCCATAGATTGCCTTCGCCCTTTTCTTTGTCCCGCTTGGACTCGGTGAGCATCTTGCATATTTCACCGTAGGATCTTTTGGTCCTAGCAAGGACCGTGAGATTGGGATGATCATAAAATGTAAACTCAGCGCCGCAGATAAACATAAAATCTTTTTCTTTTCTGGACGCTTTAAAACCTTTAGGCATTCCATAGACACCATTAATATCGGTAATGGCAATTCCCGAGAGTCCTTGTTTGATAGAGGTCTCCACGAGCTCCTCGGGATGAGAAGCCCCAGTCAAAAAACTAAAATTGGATTTTGCCCGAAGTTCTACATAGCTCAATCAAAAACTCCATGGAGAAAATATCCGTCTGAATTTTTAAATACCCAAATTTCTTTGCCCCCTCTCATTTGCAACTTGTAATAAACTCTTTCAAGCGGACTACTCCACCAATCAGCAAGGATAACTTCCTTATTCTGAACAACATCTACTTCTTCGTTGCCCGAGGAAAAAATTATTTTATTCCCAACAAAGTGAATAGGTGCTGGCTTTTCAAGTAGTCTTAAAGGTCTTGGTGGTAAAACATCAACAGTAGATTGAGGAGAAAATTCCTCAGTCCTTATCCAATTGTGTTCTGGCAGATAACTTTCGTTGGTCTTGGCAAAAAACACAGATTGAGATCCAATGCGAGTGGCAATCCGTGAGACGAGGTGAAAGAAGGATTCTTCTGACT
>JAEYZS010000266.1 GCA_023427925.1 Pseudomonadota bacterium
CCATAACACTTGTGACCACGACCATCGCCATCGTACTCACACCAATTCCTAAAAGGGAAAGCCACGCAATCGCCTTTGTGACCGATCCTGCGTTTTTAGAAAATAAAAACTTTTTAAAGAAAAACCACGATGTTTTCATCTGGATTAGTGAAACAGATGTTACTTCCTAAAGCAAGACAAGATGAACGTTTTGGCCCTGAGCCAAAGCGACGACTTTGAAGATTGAGACCTTTTACTTTCGGTAAAGTGCGACATCTTCCCTAACAACGAATGTTGCCTAAAGTTTTTTAGCATATAATCAATTAGGACTGGCTCTATGGTTTTAGAGTTTTCGATGATTGAGATTGCGATTCCAAGTGTTCTCGGCTGAACCTTTTCATCAAAACGAATGACTTCACTTGCTGTATCATCCGGGGTCAGCCCGCTTTCTTGAAGATCCTTTGCACTAATTTCACTTTCCATTATCATGCCCGTTTTAACACCATCCATGATATTCCATTCGGCAATCAGCCCCATCATAGAAACCTGCTGTTTGAGGATTTTTTTATTTTGCCCCACCCACACAAAGACATCTGTTTCACTTAATGCATCTCTAAACCACCGAGTTTGAATTTCACGAGAATCAATCTTTTGAAAATCGACACCAACCTCCACTAAGGCAGCACCGACTTTACAAGGGTCGAGGTAAAGAGAGCTAAATTTTTGGTCACCGTCTTTGATATCCACCATATTTCAATTATCCTCGTATATTGATACGGGCACAAGAAGTTCATCTCAGAAGCTACCAATATCGTCTCCAGTCTCAATATAAGACAATCCTGAACTAGACTTCAAAATAGCCCCGCATCCTCCGAAATATTAAGAAGACTTTTAGAGGTGAATATTGTCATCAATTGCACAAGACTATTCTCAGATTTACATTGATAATTTGCTTTCAATGAAAGGAGAGCTGCCGTTTTCGGTCTATATCAAAATCAGTGACGAAAAATTCACGCAGATTTTTAAAAAAGGCGACACTATCGATCCTGCGCGCTTTAAAAAGTATGCTGATAAAGGAGTCAAAGAGCTCTATATTCACAAAAACGAGCGCAGAGAATATATAACTGCAACGGAAGTTCTAGCTAACCGCATTCAGGCTGACCCTAACATTCCTCTTTCGGAAGCGCATAAGGTGATTGAAGAACTCACCGAACAAACCATGTTTGAAATTTTTGAAGACAAGATTTTTGATGAAAACTCTTTAAGACGTGCGCAGATCGTAGTTAAAAGCTACCTTGATGTTCTAAAAAATGATCCCAAGGGACTTGCCACTTTCATACACTTATCCAGAGAAGAGTCTTATCCGTGTCGCCACGCTATTGCCACTTCTGTCTTTGCGGTACTGCTCGCTAAAGCTCATGATAATATAAATGAAAAAACGCTCTCTATCATAGGCCTAGGTGGACTCCTGCATGATTTAGGAATGAGTAAACTCCCCGAAGGAATTGAAGATCTCGATAGAAAGCTAACCCCGTCTGAGTGGGATGAAGTAAAAAAGCATCCAAGTTACGGCACAGACATGATTCAAGAAATCAAAGGATTTCCAGAAGAAGTAAAGTTTGTTATCGAACAGCATCACGAAAGCTGGGACGGGTCAGGATACCCGCGCGGACTAAGAGCTACCGAAATTTTTTATCCCGCAAGAGTGGTTGCAATTGCAGATGCCTTTAGCGCGCTAACAACAAAACGTGGCGGAAGATCCTTGTATAAACCTGAAGATGCTCTCGCACTTCTACTCACCGAGCACCGCAAATACGATCCACAGCTCATCAAAGCCTTTCGTTCATTGTTTAATGTGAACATCACTAAGAAGGCCGGCTAAGTTCAATTCGAATCAATAATTTTCTTTTAAGACCAAATTGACTATTGATTCGACCTCAAGATCTTTACTCATTGAAGAACGACCTCTCGAGAGATCTTCTTTTCGAGGTATACTCAATGCTATTCGATCATTTGGACAAAACCTAAAACACGATTGCCCTTCGATTTCCCACTCGATATCAGGTCGAGTCACTTGAAGTTTAGAGTGTACATCCGTAGAAAATGCATCAAAGCCTTCCTTGAGATTCCGGCGAATACAAGATTTACAAAGCCCAATCCTGACTTTCATTTTAGTAGGTCCACATGGAGTAAAATAAGGACTTTACAGCCTCTTCATATTCCTCAATGCTCCCGCCCCCAAGTACGCTCCGTTTTATGATTCGAAAGTCTCGGGGAAAATTCGCTCTGAAGGTTCTAAATGCTCTGTACATATGAGTGTGGCTTGTCACCAATATCAGGTCTTTGCACTTAAATGCATCGACAAGTGTCGATGTCTGAAGAGCATTGCCATAGGTCGTTTGAGAAAACTTCTCTAAAATCACATCATCTGCATTGAGATCTCCGTAATAAGGCCACTCAGGATAGATGTCTCTTAAATTTGCTTTTTCATAAACGCCAGAAATTATCAGTTTCCGAATAGATCCACGAGACAAGAGAGCAAGACCCTCTTTCACTCTTCCTCGGCTCCCCGTGAGCACGACGGCGCAATCTGCTTGAGAGTCTTGAGTCCAAGCCGTTACTTTTTCAGATCGCACATTTCTGAGCTCCTTAAAGAAAAACCCAATAAAGAGTACGCCACATACGATACCGAACAGAATTACAAAAAAAACTGGAGACTGCTGTTTCAAACTCTCTCACTATTCTTTATAAGCTAAAACTTCCACTTCAACACGTACACCTTTTGGTAAACCCGCAACGGCTACAGTTGAACGTGCAGGATAAGGCTCTTGGAAGTATTGACTGTAGACTTCGTTCACGTTTGCAAAATCCGCCATATCCAAAATGAAAATGGTTGTTTTTACAACATGGGAGAAATTCATATTGTTAGAAGTGAGAACAGCTTTGATATTTTCCATTACTAGCTTTGTTTGATCTTGAACACTTGCAGACGATTTGACTTCGTCGGTTTTGGGATCAATCGCAATTTGTCCCGAACAAAACAAGAAGTTCCCTTGAGCGATAGCTTGAGAATAAGGGCCTACTGGGTTAGGCGCCGATAAAGTTTTAATAGCCTTTTTTGACATTTTTTTACTCCTTGTTAAAAGGAGCATTTTATAAGGAAAAAATACCAAAACCAAGTACTAAAAGAATAAACGCAGCGCGATTGTTCACGCTGCGTTTTAGTGTGGGGAGGATTATGAAGTGATCTGAAGCTTCTTAACTTTAGAAGCTTTTTTGTCTTTTGGGATATTTAAAGTTAAGACTCCGTTCTTAAACTTAGCCTCACAAGCGTCTGCATCGATAGCATCGGGTAAGCTCAGCGCTCTCTCAAAACTTCCATAAGATGCCTCGTAACGATGATAGTGCTCTTCCTTGCTTTCACTCTCGTGCTTTTTCTCACCCTTGATTCTTAAAACATTATCCTCAAGAGTCACATCGAAATCCTTTTCATCGAGTCCAGGCAGTTCCGCTGTGACTTTGTATGCATCTTCGGATTCGCTAACATTCAGCCTCGGAACAAATTCGCCAGTTGCGGACCTTCGTAATTCGCTCCACGGATCGGCGTTAAAGTCTCTGAAGAAGTCTTGAAATAGACTCTGCATGTTTCCAAGTTGATTGCGAGATATAAGTGAATTTCCATTTCTCATTTTTTACCTCCTTATGATCTACAAATTTAATGTGGTAGCGCTTCTCAAACTGTCAAGTGCAAGGAACCAAGTTTTATATTTTTTGTAGTAACTTTGCCTCATCTTTATTAACCCAAGTATTCATTTGTAGAGTTCAATTTGTTTAGCTTTAATACGCAATATATGTCGTAGCTCTATATTCATTGCTTTATATTTCAATTAAATTAAATGTAGTAAAAAACCCCATGGGTCTGGTTGACAGATTTGTGCCCTGTGCTCAGATTATATATATGGATATCAATAAATTTACACAAAAAAGCCAAGAGGCACTGCAAAGCGCGCAAGTCAACGCATCAGAGTTTCAACACCAAGATGTGGATGTGGATCACTTAGTCTATGCTCTTTTAAACCAAGATCATGGGTTAATACCTGAGGCCCTTAAAGCAAACGGAGCAAATGTCGGAACGATCATAAGAGATGTGAAGGCCGAACTTGACAAGAGGCCAAGTGTTTCAGGCTCGGGTGTTGATCCAAATAAGATATATATTACCCCTCGTTTAAATACTCTTTTAGCGAATGCTGAAAAAGAAATGAAAAAGCTTGGCGATGAGTACATTTCAGTTGAGCATATGTTGTTGGCCGTACTTGAAAAGCAAGAGCCGCAAAACATTTATCAGATTTTTAAAAAGAACAATGTCTCTAAGGAATCTTTCTTAAAGACATTAACAAAAATAAGAGGAACTCAAAAAGTGACATCACAAAATCCAGAAGACACTTATCAAGTTTTAGAAAAATACGGACGAGATCTCGTCAAAGAAGCTCAAAACGGCAAAATGGATCCCGTCATTGGGAGAGACTCTGAGATTCGCCGTGTGATTAGAATTCTATCACGCAAAACAAAAAATAATCCTGTGTTAATTGGTGAGCCTGGCGTAGGTAAAACTGCCATCGCCGAAGGTCTTGCACAAAGAATTGTACGCGGTGACGTCCCGGAGGGATTAAAAGACAAGACTGTTTTTGCTCTCGATATGGGAGCTCTCGTTGCAGGTGCAAAATATCGCGGAGAGTTTGAAGAAAGATTAAAAGCCGTATTAAATGAAATTAAAAAGTCTGAAGGCCGAATTATTTTATTTATTGATGAGCTACACACAATTGTAGGTGCAGGTAAAACAGATGGAGCTATGGATGCTGGACAGCTCTTAAAGCCAATGCTTGCCCGTGGAG
>JAEYZS010000296.1 GCA_023427925.1 Pseudomonadota bacterium
GTTCACAGCATTTCATCCAGTGACAGGACTTCCGTTAACTGCGGATGACTTAAGTGCAGATCTATTAAAAGAAGATCAAAATATGTCCTTAGGTGAGATTTCAACATTAGATATTAACGAGACTGACATTGATGTAGAAGAAGCTAAGAACATCCTCCTTTTTGGTTATACTCCGGACGGAAGCTATAATTCACATCTTACACCTCAATGCTATCATTCAGAAGTGACTCGCATGGTTTCATCCTACAGCGGAACTACTTCGAACCTCGCTCAGGATCTTCAATCCTGGGCGAATCGTTGCGAAAGAGAGCTTTCGAGGTATCGCACAAACCCACTTTCGACAGTTTTGCGTTTTGCAAATCCAAATTATGAGTTTACTGCTAATAATATTACAAAAATTGAAATCGAATTTGATGACCTCTCAAAGTTAGGTGGAATAATTGGCTTGAAATCAGGTAAGCGCCCTTTAGTTATATTTAAAGGTGGCGTCTATGCAAATGCGCAAGACGATGGCGTTCTAAAAAACTTCTTTATGCATCTTTTTGAAGAGAGTCCGTTCCATGTACTCTATTTAGCAAATGTGACAGGTACAGAATATATGAAAGCCAATGCTTCAGTGGCTCTTGGCGGGATGGATGAAGGCCGGCAAATCATTAAAATCGTAGAAATGTTAAATGAAGATCCAAAGTATAAGGATCTTATTGAAGATGTGCACGTTGTTGGTGTGAGCTTGGGCTCTCATGGAGTACTTTATTCAAGTCTTTATAATTCATTTAACAACTCAGAACATAAAATTAAAAGTGCAACGGCACTTTGCCCTGTCGTAAATTTACAGCCTACAATTAAAAGCGTATTTAAGGTCTCTGTTGCTGGGATTTATTATGCATTGTTAACAAGTCAAGCTTTTAGGGAAGTCTACAAGTATGTTCCAATTTTACAAGAATACTTAAATCCCACGGGTCTATGGTCTCAATCTGAAATGTATCATGCGTCCACTCAGGCAGCGTTTTGGAACTACAAAACTCGCACCGAAGAAATACCGTTAGACTTCGCTCCCTTTGAAGGACGTAAAGTTTCGAGTCTCGATGATCTATGGGAATTAAATAACTTTGTGAGACAGGCCCATCTTGTTACCACTCCAACATTACTGGTCCATTCACGAGATGACTTTTTAGTTCAGTCTTCGTTCAACAGCGATGATCTTCTTGCTCAAACAAAAAATCAAAATTCCCATATTGGAATTGTAGAGTTTCAAAATGGTGCTCATTGCGGATTGAACGTAGCAACGGGGTGGGGAACAATTTCTTCCATGCTTAGGTCGTTTATTTTGAAGCATTCAAATTATAAGGAAGAACATGGTTACTCAATCGCATCAGACTTTAAGGGTCCTAAGCTCAATAGCAATCACAAGATATCAAAGTTCACGTTTAAGGCATTAAAAGATAAATCCTACGCTGAAGTAAAAGTTGAATATTTTGACGCCAGCCTCACCGCTGTCGGTGGAAGGGTATGTAGGCGTTTTGATCCACTTTTTGCATCAAAAGAGTGTTACAAAAGTAAAGTGGAAAAAGTTGATTTAGCTGCGATAGGTTTACAAGCTCCTGTCAATAAATTCCAAGCTGAGAGATTGACTCGTTGGTTAAATACCCATGTCACATTGGAAAATCAGAATTCAGAAGTGATATTGGGCTCAAATCTATGGCCTACAAAGTTAACTGTAGATACACGAACTGATTTTCAAAATTAGATTCAGTTGAGAGGGATGGTTGATAATCCCTCATGAGTCTTTCCTAAAAGCATTAACTTCAATGTAGACCAATCCCGTTTCTCCACTTTTCTAAAACTTCCAAAGATTGCATGCTCGTCAGATTTATTTGTATTTACTGTGATTCCCCATAGCGGTTTGATTTGATTGGGAAGGAGTGAGTATCTTGCATCACCGATGATGTTTGGATTGTCGTCTTTTAAGACCAGCATATTCGAAGAAAAATCCTTAAATCTTTCTATGTCTCTGTAAAGAACAGAGTTTTTGTCTAACTTCGAGTAATGAGATTCAATATCCAAAAGAGGAGCGCTTTCACCAGCAAATGCAACAGTGTTAAAGAGGAGCGGAATAGAGAGGCGTACGGCATTTACGAAATATCGATCATCATGAATGTAAATTGTCTTCCACAAAACAAGCTGCCCTATTGTTGGTTTTGCCTGAATATTGCTAGGTGTGTGATTGTAATGTGTGGCAATTTGCTTTGCGACCTCGATTGCTCGATCTCTTTGGATCAATCCTATTCCTAAATAAATCATAGAGTAGATAAGGACGGCCCGAGAGATACGAATTTTTTGAGTTTTTAATGTCCATATCATTGCGACAAGAAGTGGGATCGTATAAAATGGATCAATGATTGCTATGTTGTCCCAAGCAATTCTTGTCGAGCTAAAAGGGAGCAGGAGTCGAGTGCCATAACTGGTACATGCATCAAGCAATCCATGCGTCGAATATCCAATAAAACTGAACAAGTAGATTTCACGTAATGTCGAGCGTCGCCTAAGTATTAGCCAAATAATAGACGCCGCTATCAGTGCGCCAAGTGGAATAAATGTTAGAGCATGAGTAAAGTGTCGATGGTATTCGATGCTCAAAAGAGTGTCGGATGATGATCTAATAAATCCGTCCGCATCGGGGAGTAGACCGGCAAGAAACCCTGTAAAAGTCGCTAGCCTTACATTGTTCTTTTTACTAAAACTTTGGGCTGCTGTAGCACCGATAATTCCTTGTGTAATTATATCCATAAGTTAATGATTCTCGTACATTTACAAATTGTTAAGATATTATCACATATTACAATAAAGGTTATGATTGTGTCGATAGTTAGTTAAAATTAACAAAAATGAAAAGAAAGCCATCGCTATTAAAAAAAATAGACTCTAAGATTCAACGTTACTTTGATCAAATTTTCCCCCAGAATCTGAAAGTTCGTTACATATTAGGTCTTGCTATAATTGGTGTATTGACCTTTGCGGGTCATATGTTGATTCAGATGTCTTTAATCAAATTGTCATCCGATGAACGCAGTATTCGTGTACTCGAGAACCAAGTCGACGCTTCAGAAACTTTTTATCGAGAAATTATCAGGCTTCAAACAATCAGCTATGAGCCTGAGTTCACGAGGCAACTTGAAACTATAGATAAGGATATTATTGACCTTATAGAAGGTCATAAAACCGTCATGGCTAGGGTCAATCGAAGGACAACTTTGGGCATCGGCTTCCCTAGATCTTTAGCGCCGTACAAGAAAAGTTTGACCGATGCCTTCGATCAGCTGAGCAATGTTTTTGGTCGCCTGGGGAATATTAAATATCTTGATGATCCAACATTGCGGCTCAATGATCCCGTCGTCGTCAACTTCATTAAATCCGAAAACTATTATAGAGATATACTTTCAAACTTAGTAAAAAGCTATGAAGCAGAAAGTAGAGCTACTCTAGAATATTTCCAAACGATCGAAAGCATTCTTCTTTTTATGACGATTTTGATTATAGTCATTGAGGGGCTTTATGTTTTTAGACCTGCAGTTCATAGAGTGTATAGCTCGATCCAATCCCGAACGGACTTTTTAAGTCGACTCAGTCACGAGA
>JAEYZS010000029.1 GCA_023427925.1 Pseudomonadota bacterium
TATCAGAACTGCGCGCCAATGAATTTCGAAAATACGTCAGACAAGGTATCAGGATTTGATAACGAAATCCCAGATCCTCGCATACCTGACAATCATATTGATCCGATAGAAAACGATGACGGAGGTCATCCTATTGGCGGCGGCGATGGAAATGATACTGGCGATGATGGTGGCGATGGGTCAGGATATACTTCTGATGCTTATTGCGAAGAACAACTTAAAGGCAATACTCAGGTAACTTACGCTTCAATTGCTGATACAAACTCTGAATACATTACTATTACAGGAAGTGATCTCAATGCTCCAGTAAACGCCGAAAACATTAGCTTTGCAGGAAAGGGCAATTATAAAAATATCTCCATTACGGCCCGCAATCTTAATGAGTTGGGTTCTTTAAACGCACAGTCTATATATATAAATGCGGTCAACGTGGGCCATCTTGAAAAATTCAACACAGGCACACTGACTGTATTAGCAAACCATATTGAGTCGGTTTCTAAACTTAATGCCGTTTTTTGTTTAAACGCTCACTCTATATCTAAAGTAGAAAGTCTTGCGGCAAAAGCTTCAATCTACGGTCGATCTGAAAATGGATCAAAAGCAAAACTAGCTAGCTTTAAAAAAGCAGCTGCGTTTATGAGTTTCCATGATTTAGAAATTGGAGAGATTGAAAGCGGCGCCTTCAGCGGAAGAATCGAAAATAGCACCGTACAATCTTTAAGTAAGTCAGCTGGAGTTGTTTATTTAGTGAACTCTAGAGTCGAATCCGTAAGCAATTTTGCTGGAACAATCTATTTGATTGGTGACTCATCTATCGGTAGCCAAAGCCAATCTAGTATTAGAATCATTAAAAAATAATTAACGCATCCGAAATAAAAAGCCTACAGACACATATCTGTAGGCTTTTTTTATTTCCAAACAATGTTATTAGTTGGGTTTTACAAAACGCAATGTCATGCGATCGCTCTCACCCATTGCCATATATTTTTCTTTGTCCTTATCTCCGAGTCTGAGCGCCGGAGGAAGCGTCCATACACCCTCAGGATGATTTCTAGTGTCCTTTGGATTAGCATTGATTTCCGATTTTTCTTGGAGCTTAAATCCTGCTTTTTCTGCAATACGAATAACATCTGATTCTTTCATGTATCCGGATTTGAACTTTGGATCTTTTTTAGATTTCTCGTCTGCTCTGTGTTCAACGACCCCAAGAATTCCACCCGGCTTCAATGCTTTAAAGAAAGCTTCAAATGCTGCTGCTTCCGAACCCTTCGCAGCCCAGTTATGAACGTTTCTAAACGTAAGAACCATGTCAGCAGTGCCTTCCGGAGCAATCGGATCAGTTGGAGGATTAAACACAGTCATGTGGATTTTCTTTTCCAATTCTGGATGGGACTTCTTCCAAGTATTAAATTTTTCATTTATGTTCTTGAGATACTCCACTTCTGTATTTTGTGGGAATCCCGCAGCTATAAAGTGACCCTTCTGCGCAAGGTATGGAGCTAAAATTTCAGTATACCATCCAGCACCAGGAGTGATTTCAACAATTGTCATCTCAGGTTGAACACCAAAAAACTTTAATGTCTCGGTAGGATGTCGATATTGATCGCGAGCCATATTCTGAGGACTTCTGAAATGGTTGTTACTTACGGCCTCTTCAATGGTTTGCGGGAATTTGGATTTGTGAGCAGAGCTACAGCCCATCGTTGTTGCGACAACAATTACCGCCGCAATAGTACCAAAAAACTTCATACTTCCTCCTCATGTTGAAAAATAAAAAACGTCTTTCCATATTCATGAAGGTCGAAAGGATGTGCAACCCTTTAAGTATAAATTTATTTTAATATTCTCGTTTTAAGAGTGAGCAAATACTAAACGACACACGACTTTAGTCGGTTATGCTTTTCTTACAAATTCTGATTTTAGATTCATGTCTCCAAATCCTTCGATCTTGCAAGAAATATTGTGACCATCTCCCATATCTCTCAGGCGGATATTTTTCACTTTAGTTCCAGACTTAATTGGCTTAGGCGCCCCCTTGACTGGAAGATCTTTTATGACAACGACAGAATCACCATCAATTAGCACATTTCCATTGGCGTCTCGAATTGCTGAGTCCTCAACTTCTTGTGCCTCGGATTTTTCTAACTCTTGCTGATTCCATTCGTGTGAGCACTGAGGGCAAACCCACATAGCACCATCCTGATAGGTATATTCACTTTGACACTTTGGACATTGTGGCTCGTTTGCCATACTCGCACTCCTCTTCGAATCTCCATACTACGTCTATTAGGTGCTTTGAGTCTAACTCTCATTCATACAGAAACAATGCGTTGAATATTATCTGAAGTTGCTATGTAAAAAAATTTGCAAGGCATTTTGTTAATGACAAAGAAAGCCATACTCAATTAAGTTTTTTTATAAAACACAAGGAAGTTTCCATGTTCGCAATCACTAAAAAATTCAATTGGGTCGCCATTTTTCCATATCTCTGTCTGTCAGTTCTCGTGGCTTTGAATTTCGTAACTGAAGTTTCTTTGATAATCTCACTCGTTGCAGTTTTATTTTTAGGTATTGCAGTGATGGCATCTGTCTATCACGCAGAAGATATTGCTCACAGTATTGGTGAAGGACTCGGAACGCTAGTCCTTGCTCTTTCCGTTACAGTCATTGAAGTTGGACTGATCTTGTCGATCATGTCCTCGGGTAGCGAAGGAACCAATGCTGTGGCCCGAGATACTGTTTTTGCCGCTGTGATGATCATTTGTAACGGAATAGTAGGCCTTTGCTTATTACTCGGAGGATTGAAGTATAAAGAAATAGGTTTTCAATTCCGGGGATCGAACACACTTTTACTAGTCGTGATCTGCCTTTCTGTGATTTGCTTTATCCTTCCCAATTACACGACTTCCATCATCGGTCCTTACTATAACTCTGGCCAATTGATTTTTATTTCAATAGTCTCGATCTTGCTCTACGGTGCCTTAGTTATTGCTCAAACACGGACTCACAAGTATTACTTTGAAACCCCACAAGAAATACCTGAGGGGGGCGAAGAACTAGAGGCCGAGCCTATCGAGTGGCGCGCTCTCATTATGAGTTTTGTTGCGCTCATTGTGGGACTAGCAAGCGTGATTGGCCTGGCGAAGTTTATTGCTCCTACTCTTGAGCTTGGCCTAGTTACTTTGGGAGCTCCCAAAGCCGTTATCGGTCTTATCATTGCAACTATTGTTCTTTTACCCGAAGCAATTACGGCAGTATTTGCAGCACGGGAAAATCGTTTACAAACAAGCTTAAATCTCGCTCTTGGATCAGGGGCGGCCAGTATTGCATTAACCATTCCCGTGATAAGCGCCTACTCAGTTATAAAAAATCAACCAATCATGTTAGGCCTCGATCCGAAAAATTCAGTTTTCTTGCTACTTACAATTATTGTGTGCAGTCTAACTTTGGGGAATGGGAAAGCAACCGCACTACACGGGATAATTCAACTAATAATTCTGTGTGCATATTTTACGGTTACTCTTATTCCGTAGAGATGCTCAACGCATAATCCAGATTCAACTATATTTCGAATGTGTTTAACTTCACATTTATGTCGCATCACAATTTTAATTTTCTACAAAATAGTGTATAAGGAATATAAATAAGGAGTTTAAATTGAACGACATTATCAATACTTTATCATCGCATCCTAATTGGATGGTTCCAGTCAACTTAGGCGCGCTAATAATTATAACTATTCTGTCTTTTGTTGTTGTACGAAGCATTCTAGCCAAATCGATCCCCTATGTAACAAAAGGTGTGTCCAATGTTTGGGCTCAGTGTTTTCTTAATAATAAATTGTTATCAAGAGCTTCTTGGTTACCGCCTCTTTTGATTTTCCATATGGGAATCAATGCAATTCCAGGCTTAGACGACAGCACAACAACAGTCCTTCAAAAACTAGTTCATATCTTAATCGTTATTGTTACTCTGTTCAGTTTGACCGCACTATTAAATAGCATTAATAACTCCTACTCTAGATTATCGATTTCCAAAAATCGTCCGATCAAAGGTATCTTGCAGTTGGTTTCTATCTTACTTTATGCGGCTTCGACTATTCTGGTGTTCTCGATAGTTCTTAACAAGACACCTTGGTTCTTCTTGAGTGGCCTTGGTGCTATGACGGCTATATTACTTTTGGTTTTTAAGGATACAATTTTATCTCTTGTTGCCGGCATTCAAATTACAACCAATGATTTTATTCGCGTGGGCGACTGGGTTGAGATGACACAGTTTGGTGCTGATGGAGATGTTGTTGATATAGCTCTCCACGCAGTAAAAGTTCAAAACTGGGATAAAACTATCACGATTATTCCTACTCATAAGTTTTTAGAAAATTCCTATAAAAATTGGAGAGGAATGTCTGAATCTGGTGGCCGCAGAATCAAGCGACCTGTATATATTGATTTAAGTTCAATACGATTTTTAAAAGAAGAGCAAATCGAACGCCTTAAGGCTTTTAGACTTATTAAAGAATATCTAGAAACCAAAAATAAAGAACTCGAAGAAGTAAATAAAAATTCAGATATAGTCAATCGCAGACGACTTACCAATGTTGGTACGTTTAGGGCTTATCTTTACAATTACCTCAAGGAACATCCAAGGATTCACAAAGATATGACTTTAATGGTAAGGCAACTGGCTCCAGCAGGTAACGGCTTACCTATCGAAATTTATTGTTTCACCAATACGACCAAGTGGGCGGAGTACGAAGGAATTCAATCCGATATTTTTGATCACGTTCTTGCAATAGCGCCGGAGTTTGGCTTAAAAGTCTTCCAAGAACCAAGTGGAGCAAACTTTGAATCTCTCGTGGCTACGAGTAATAACGCTAGGGATCGCTGAGCGAACCCTAGTGAGGCGGTAGAATAAAGACTATTTATTTTTACAAAAAACTTTGTCGAGAGAGTACTTTCCTGCACCTGTGAAAACAAGCAATACACATGAAGCAAGAAATAAAAATGCAAGCTCCTTGACTTGAAACGGATCATTGGCGTGCGCAACGAATCCAGCCACAAACATTGTGAAACCTAAAGCCCCGGCCGACAATCTAGTCAATAATCCTAAGGCAATCAGAACACCACCACCGAACTCCGCAAGTGCTGCACACCACGCAAAAAATGTTGGCGCTGGAAAGCCCATTGAAGCTAAGCCCTCAACCAATTGTTGCATCGGTGGAATCTTCATCCATCCGTGAGCAATTGCCATTGAGAGTCCCAAATAAATTCTAAAAATCAATAACCCCAAATCAGGATTCTTAACTAAACTTTTAATTTTGTTCATGATGACCGTCCTTTATTGCAGTATCTAAACTTCTTTTCTGCATTTCGTATAGCTTTCCACCTATCCATGCGCATGGCAAGGCAATTGCTATGATCATAATAGAGTACCAAGACGGTCCTTTATCCCACATGACGTAAGCTCCTATACTACTAATTATCAGAGCAAAAATGCCTAAAGCAAATGCATGTCTCATCGGATAATAGGGAGCAAGCTTTGCTGCTATAAAGCAGCCAAAGATTCCAGTAAGTATTCGATACGTCAACGCCAATGCAAAAAGACCGTCGGACATGACTTGATCTGCTGAGGGAAATATACCTGTCTTCATTAAGGTTACATCAATCAGTGTTGTAGCTACGACCGTCGCAACGAAGCCTGCCAATACGGCTCCAAAACTTTTTAACGGTTTTGGCT
>JAEYZS010000039.1 GCA_023427925.1 Pseudomonadota bacterium
GAGCGACGAAAAGCTCGTTGTTAAGTCTCAAGATCTATTCTTGGATATCTTAAATATTCAAAAGAATCATAAAGAGCTTATCGAAGCTACTGATCACTTGATGGCTTTAAAGCCAACACAAGAAAGAAAAGATTCTCTATTAAAGATCAATCGGGAATCTCAGTTTGCTTTAGGTAATGCTTTGGAACAAAAAGGTGATTTAGACGAGGCCGTTAAAATCTACAATAAGTTTGCACATGAAAATAAGGATTCAAAATTAGCAGACAAAGCTATGTGGAACTTAACTCAGATTCTAATTAAACGAGATCTTGTTAAGCAGGCAGCAGATAAGTCATTTGAACTCTATAGAATGTTTCCTAAATCGGAGTTTGCAAAAAGGTCTCTTCTAAAAGCTGCAGAACTCTATGAGTTCATGGCTGAAACTCGCAATGCCGCTTTAGTTATTGCAGAGCTAGCAAAGATTGACACCAAAGAGTCTCTGAAGTGGTCAAAGTTATCTGGTGACTACTTTATATTGTCTGGAGATTTCAAGCGTGGCGTTGATATCTATAAAGAAGTTTTAAAGAATCCTGACACTAAAATGAGGTCCGACATCGTTTCGGCGCTAACTAGATTAGAGGCTTCTAACATATATAGCTCAAAAGACCTAAAAGATCTTATACACAAGTATGGTGGCTCGAAATACTCAAACGAAACGATTTTGAGTGCTCAAAAGGCTTACCAGGCAAAGAATTCGGCATTGGCATTTAAGTTGGCTAGCCAGATCGTGGGAGACAAAGAAGCTCCAAGCGATATTAAAGCACAAGCAAGATTTATTCAGTCGGAAGTATTACGAGATGAATTCGTAGCTCAAAGTGTGAAATCAAAAGTTGAAAGACTTGAGCTTGTGTTAACGCTTAAGACTGAAAAGCTTGATAAAGCTCAAAGAGCTTATCAGGCAACGATTAAATATGGTGATCCGTCTACTACATTAAGAGCTTTTTATTCTCTTGCTAAAATGTATCAACATTACGTTGAAGCATTAAAAGGCATTCAAATTACGGATGACATTTCAGAGAAAGACAAGAAATTACTCTTATCAGAGATTGCGAATATTGTGCTTCCGATTGAAGAGAAGATTGCAGATACACTTCAATCTGGAATTGATTTCTCTAAAAAATATCCGGCTTACGATGGATATGCTTTCGAATTAAGAAATGAATTAAATAAAGTGAATTTTAAAGGTTTGAAATACGTGAAGTACAGCGTGGATATGCCTAAAACGGCACTTCCAGATGTGAATTAAGTGGAGAAGGCATGAAAGTTTTATTAGGAATTACATTGTTAGCAGCTCTGATGACAGCGTGTAGTAGTGCGCCAGTGGGCACGGCATCTAAGAAAATTGATACCGTACAGATACAGAGAAAGTACGCTTCGCAAATTTCTACTGCCTTCGAAGGTGATAGAAAGGTCGAGAATTGCCCTACCCAAAAGAATTTAGAAGAAGATAAGAGCTGGAAATCAATCATGGCAAAGGCCAATGGTTGTATAAATAAATCTCAGTGGTCAATGGTAGAATTAGCAGGCGAAAGATTATCACAAATAGAACCGGATGCTCCATGGGGAGCGTACTACTTAAGCGTCGCGGCTGAGAATAAGGGTCACACAGAGCGTGCCCTTTGGATGATCGATCTTGCACTCAAAAAAGCGTCCAGCGTAGGTGTATTGAAGTATCAAAGAGGACGTATACTTTGGAAACAAGAATTTTTTAAAGAAGCAATTGCAGAAATGCAGAAGTCCATAGAGTTAGATAAAAATATTAAAGACGCTCACCTTTTTCTGGGCCAAGTCTATTTAAGAGAATTAGACTTCAGAAAAGCACAGACTCACTTTGAAGCTGTACTTTTATTAGAAGCAAGAAACAGGCAGGCACTTTTTGGCTTAGCAAACTGCCACATTGAACAAGACAAGACTCAAGAAGCGATATCAGTCATTGAAAGAGGAATTTCAAACTTTCCAAGACTGATCGATTTCAGACTTCAAGAAGTGTATGTTTACGAAAATTTGGTTAAAGAAGCTTCAGTTGCATTGGCTAAATATAAAGAGCTTCAGAGATTGGTTAGTTCTAAAAAGGTCGATGGAACTATACCGTTTGATATTAATGAAAAGATTAAAACACTAGAAGATGTAACACAAAAGACAAGACAGCTTGCTAGTAAGAACTCAGAGAAGAAATAAAAAGAGGAGTCTGGGGGAATTATGAAATTATTTGTGATTGTATTATTGGCACTATTTGTTTTTGTTCCAGCTCAAGCTCAGAAGGGAACAAGAGTTCAAAAAATTAATTTTGAAGGTGCCGATGTTGACGGAAAAGTAAGGCAGCCAGATGGATCATATATTGTTCAGAAGAGAGGTATTGAATTTATTCCTCTTTATAAACTTAAAGAAAGTTTTGATGATCAAATTAAAGATTCAATTGAGTATTTAAAATAAGGATAAATGCAGCTTAGGGAAATAGAGAAAAGGAACGTTATGGGTGCAAAGAAACATTTATTATTAGAGTTTACGACAGCAAGCAAAGTTGCCAGAAGACTTAAAGTCGAGCCTTCTTCGGGCACAACCACGATTGGTTCCGGAAGACGAGCTGATCTGAGAGTTGTAGGCCAGGACATCTCTCCCTTTCATGCGGGCATCGAATTCAAAGATGGAGAATGGTACATCAGTGATTTAGCAAGTGATTCTGGAACATGGGTTAACAAAGAAAATATCGTAGAAAAGAAAATTGAAGATGATTTAGAAGTTAGAATTGGTGACCACGATTTTAAGCTTAAGCTTATTCCGGCACCACATAATCTTTACAGCTGGGAAGAGCGACGGGATTTGAGTGCTGATATTCAAGAAGTTGTCGTAAAGTCAAAACTGAGCGGAAAAATCATAGAGACGCACTATCTCAAAAAAGATGAAACTTTTAGACTGTCTAACGGAATGGGTGGATATGTTGAATTTGCTCCTCCTCCAACAATTGCTTGGCAAAAGAAGGAGGCTCTTGGATTTATCGTACAACAAAGACTGCGTGCGAAGCCTAGACCTTTAGATGTAGAGGATTATCAAGGCCGATTTGATCAAAAAACACAATATATGATTTCAGCAGCAGGTTTCTTGTTGATACTTGCTGGAATCTACTTCTTTCCTAAGCAACCAAAAATGGAAATGCCACAGGAATTAGATAAGAACAAATATGCGCGAATTATTTATGATGCAAATTTAGTAAAGCAAAAGAAACAACAGTCTAAGGCAACGCAGGCAAAACAAGCTCAAGGTGGGCCAGCGGCGCCGGCAGCGCCGGCTCCTAAGGCCGATAGCCAAAAAACAGTTAAAGCAATTACTCAAATACGGTCAGCAAACTTAAAGAATCTTTTAGGTAAAATTTCGGTTCGTGCCAATATGAACTCCATCGCGATACAAGGTGGCGGTGGTACAAAGGCAGCAAATAACAAAGCCGCAGTGAGCGCTTTTGGTGGAACTGCGGTCAACACACAAGGTTTTGGAGATACGAGATCAACAGGTGAATCAGTCGCTATCGGTGGTGTAGGAACCGCCGGCAAGGGAGGTGGAGGCACAGGTTATCAAGGTTTAGGAAAACTTTCTCAAGGTGGCATTGGCTCGGGAACTTCCGTAGGAATGCTTGATGAGGAAGCCGATGTTTCAGGAGGAATGGATAAGGATGCTATTGCCGAAGTAATTCGCAGTAACATTGGTCAAATTCGTTTCTGTTATGAGAGACGATTGTCTGCTGTTCCGAATTTATTTGGTAAGGTATTGGTACAATTTAGCATACAAGATGGAGGCACTGTCCTGCTTCCGAAAGTTGCGAATTCAACACTTTCGGATTCCGTTGTAGAGGGATGTATATTGAGACGGATAGCAAGTTGGAAGTTTCCTTCGCCGCCGGCGGGAACGTCAGTATTAGTGACGTACCCATTTTTGTTTAAGAGTACACAATAGTTTTAGATTGAGTTGAGGTAATAAAAACAGCATTAGATGAAACAACTAGAGAATTACAAGACGATACAAAAATTAAAGTGTCCTCTTTGTGGTTCGTTAACTGGGGGGAAGAAAATGAGATTGCTTAAACGCTCAATAGCGTTCGTCGCTATTATAACATTATTTAGTGGTGGTATTGCACACGCGCAAGCCAACAAATATCAACGTCCTGGAAAAAAGGCTGCGGCTCCTGTCGCTCCAGCTCCAGGCACTAAAACGGATAAAGCTGCTGCTCCTGCTGCTGCGGCAAAACCTGCTGATACCAAATCAGAAAAGGTTGATATCCAACAAATCGAACAAGAATATTGGCAACAAAAGGATACTGAGTTCCACGTTGTCCAAAGCCGTCGTTATACTAAAGAAAAGAAACCATTCGTCCATGCTGGGTATGGGATCTTGGTGAATGACACTTTCAATAAAGGTGGAGCGTATACTATTTCTGGTGGTTATTATTTCAAAGAGCAAATGGGTGTAGAAGCTTTCTATACAAGCATTGATGCCGAAAACAGTAAAGTTGTTAATGAAATGTTAAGCCTTGGCGGTGGACCTCAATATGCTCATCCAACTGCCCAATATGGAGTAACATGGAACTGGATGCCAATCTACGGTAAGGTTTCAGTGTTTG
The DNA here is from genome assembly GCA_023427925.1 of Pseudomonadota bacterium. Classification (GTDB taxonomy): domain Bacteria; phylum Bdellovibrionota; class Bdellovibrionia; order Bdellovibrionales; family JAEYZS01; genus JAEYZS01. Next base: position 4,649 of record JAEYZS010000039.1, read on the forward strand.
ACAAATCTATTATCTATTTCGATATGGGTCTTCACTTAGGTTTAGGTATTGCGGAATATGAAAGAGTGTTGCACGACGGTGCGCCAGTCACGCCTCCAACAATGCCAGGAATGATCACAGAAAAAGACACTTCATTTATGTTAATTGCTGATATTTCTCAGCAATTCTTTTTAAGTGATAGATGGGCTTTAAGAGTGGATCTGAAAAACAGATTTTACAAAAGAGATTTAAAGAAATTCAACAATGCTGCTCAAACATCAAGTGATAATGAGCACACGATTATAGGTGAAGTGGGAGTAATCTTCTACTTTAAGTGATTTAATTACGCCCGCAATGTAGTGCGGGCATAGGAATAATCAGGACGGCGACCAGTCGTCCCACCGGCTGAAAAAAAAATATCAGCCGACCAGGTGGCTGGTGAGCCAGGAGGAGTTATGAAGGTAGGAATGAATAACAAAAAATTACTCTTAAATCTTTTAAGTGTAATTCTTGTTGTATTAATGGTGGCTACAGTTGGGTATGCTCAAAGTACTTCCGCTGTCGAAAAAGCTCCGGTAAAAGAGCGTTCATTCTTTGATCGACTAAAGGCTAAGGCTGCTGTCTATAAAGTCAAAGCAGTTGAAGTTTACACTGAGTATTATAACAAATACTTTGGAGATAAGAAAGCGGAGCAAAGAGTTCCGGCTTCGACTGCTCCCAAAGAACCAGTCATTAAAGTCGATCAAGAAAAGCTAGCAGAGCTTCCTGTCTTTAAAACTGAAGGTACGGTAGAGCAACAAACAACGCAATTCAAAACCATCAAAGATGAAGTTGCTCAAAAGAAAACTTACGAAAAGAAACAAGGTCGAGCGGCTGACGGAAGCCTGAAAAAGACAAAGTCAGGAGTTGCGACATTTGATATTTATGAGCCCATTGATCCTAAGCAAATCAAGGTGAACAAAAAAACTGGCAAAAAAATCATGCCTAAAAGAAAACTGGTAAAAACAATTCCAGTATTAGATATTGGAGTAGAAGACGAGATATCGATGTCTTCTTTTACGATGCAGCTTCCAGGCATCTTTCAGCTAAGTAAGCAAGAGATTAAAGCACTAAAGTCTCCATCGGTTCACACTCAGCAGGAGTTGCAACCTTATTATCAAACGAAATTTCAAGTTGCTCAAAAACCAACAAAGCTTGAAAATATTGTTTTATCCCTTCCTAAAGACATTACAGCGGATAGAATTCACGGCATTAAATTACTTATCGAAGCAGACAAGGCAGTAACATTAAAGCCTTTTACAGAGATCGCACTAAAAGATGTAAATTTATTAAAAGGTCTCTTATTCACTCAAAAGGATCGCTGCCATCTTGCTGCAGGTTACTTTAGAGAATTGAGAGATCTTCAGGGTACAGAAAAAGATCTTAGAGATTTCAGCTATGGAACATGTTTACACAAGTTAGGTTTTTATTCAGAAGCGGTTCCAATGCTCACTTCGTTTGTAATTAGAAACTCGAAAGAAACCAAATCTGCAGTAGAAACACTACTTTCAGATGTAAGAAGAGAATTTGTACCAATGATTTCAGCTGGTCTAGATAAAGTTAAGTCGGAACATGTTCCCGAAAAACGCATGAACGAATTTAACTATTACATTGCATTGGGTAAATCAATGAAGGGTGAGCATAAGGGTGCACTCAGTTATGCGCTTAAGGTTAAACCTGAGTCGAACAAGTACCCAGAAGCTCAGTACTTGGCAAGTGTTTCAGAGTATCTCACGGGTGATGTGAAGTCTTCTTTAGATAGACAAGAGCGTTTGTTAAGTGAGATCGACAAGCGTAAAGTAACTGGTCCGCTTAAATCTCTTGTTAAGATGAACATTGGACGTACAGCATATAGAAACAAGAAGTACAAAGACGCAATTGAGTCCTATAAGTTCATTGGTAGAGAAAACTCGTTATGGATTCAGTCCTTGACGGAGCAAGGTTGGATGCAAGTTTTAGCAGGAGATGCACCGGGTGCAATTGGGAATATGCACTCCATTCAAATACCGCAGTTCAAGGATATTTATAAGCCAGAGTCTTATGTTGTAAGAGCAATTGGATATATTAATATCTGCCAATTTGGTGACGCGAAAAAAACTTTGGATCACTTATCAAAAATTTATAGTCCTTGGGTTACAACGATTAAAGATGAGCTTAAAAAACAACAGTTCAACTATGTCTTTTATCAAAATGTTATCGATGCTTTAAGAACACCTAACAACAAGACAACTTTACCTCAGCCGATCTTAAGAGAGATTAGCCGACACAAAGATTTCTTGAATGTTCAAGAGGCCATCAATAACAAAGTCGATGAAGAAGCTCAGTTTGCTTTTATCCGTAGCGTGATTCAAAAAGACTTGTCCACTGCGAGATCAAGAATGAGAGCTGCAAAAGGAAGAGCGCAAGGTCTTGATCAAAAGATTAAAACTGCTTCTTCAGTTAAAGATACTTTAAAGTATGTAACTCAGTGGAGAGCTGAGAGAAGTCATGAACTCGATACGGCTGACTATTATAACTTTGAGATCGATACGATTAACGAAAGCATGGCAGGGTATAGAAGTTTCGAAAGTTATGCAAAAAAGAATATTCAAAAGGACAAGTCAGAACTTAAATCGGTAGCAGGAAAGACAATGAAAACAAGACTACTTGCTATGCAAAAGAGACTTGAGAAGCTTATGGAAAACAACGAGTTCTTAACATATGAAATCTTCTCTGGATCGGGCGAAAACATTCGTTTCGTTTCGGCGGGAGGTGATACGAAGGGAACTCAATCTACAGCGCGCAAAGTGGCAAGTAAAAATAGTGCTGGTGGAAAGGTTTTCTTGTGGGACTTTGACGGAGAGTTCTGGGCGGATGAGATTGGTAACTATAAATCATCTCTTAAAGACAATTGCCCAAATGCAAATAGTTTAACTCAAAAGGTACAATAACAGGTAGGGGAATAGGTTATGAAAAAGATATTATCAATAGTTTCGGTGACAGCATTAGTAGGAACTGCATTTGCTTCGGATTATGTCGAAGACAAGATGAAAACACTTGGAACAAATGCTGAAAATAGTAAAGAGAACCTCAAACAGTACGAAGACAATCTTAAGATCGTTGAAAAGAACATAACAGAAATGGACAAAGTTCTAAAGGATCTTGCTGAAAAGGAAAAAACAGTACAAGTCACTGTAAAAGATGCAGAGAAGAATACTGTTAAGCTTGATCAGCAAAAATTAGAAATCGATAAGCTAGTTAAGAAAGAAGAAGGCAAGATTGGCGAAGAGAATAAGCAGATTGAAAAGCTCCAAGCTAAAATTGCTGAGATTCAAAAGAATATCGACACTAGAAAGACAAACATTGCTACTTACAACCAAAAGGTTCAAGAGATCGATCAGGAAAAAGTAAAGTGGAATGATCAGAAAAACCAAATTGGTTTGATTTTGAAAGAAATCGAAAGCAAAAAGACTACTGCATCTTCTGAAAAGACGAAGTGGGCTGAGAAGAAAAAGACTTACGATGAAGAGGTAAAGAAGTGGAGAAAAATCTCATCTGAGTCAAATTCCCTCAACAAGAACATGAAAAAGTTGAAAAACTGATGAACTAATAGTCAAGACCTAGGACAAAGGTCTTGATGATGAATTTACCTCTCAAAAAGAGGTTTGAAGTGACCGAATTAGTAATGAATAGAAAAGGGCTTAAGATTAATAGGGAGGCGTTTCGTGGACAATTTATATAAAATACTAGTTGATTGGTATATAGTAGATGTCGGTATTTTAGGTATGGGTATCGTATCCATTGGACTAATACTCGAGAGAGTAAAAGTTCTCTACATAGACTATAAAGTCAATTCAACTGCATTTACAGATCAAGTGATGAAGTTAGTATCACAAAACAAAATCGAAGAAAGTATTGCGTTCTGTTCTGCAAATATCCAAAAACCAATTGCTAAGGCAATGAAGATTATTTTGGAAAGAGCGGATAGAAGTGACGACGAAATCGGAAAAGCTGTTGATAGAGTAGCATCTGAGATCGTACCATCTCTTGAAAAGAGATTGGGTTATTTACCGATGGTTTCAAACGTTGTTACACTTATTGGACTATTGGGTACAGTTGCTGGTCTGATTATGGCCTTTAAGGCGGTAAGCTTTGCGGATCCAACTCAGAAACAAGCGCTACTTGCTGACGGTATTGCGGTAGCGATGAATGCAACGGCAATGGGTCTTTCAGTTGCGATTCCAGTCATGGTTGCATACGCTTTCTTAAACATTAAACAAGGTAAAATTTTCTCTGAGATTGATATTGCGACACAGAGACTTTGTGACTTCTTAAGAAGCCGCGGTCTAGTTGAGCTTTCGGAGCAAAGTGCTTATCCGTCAAATGTTGGTAATAGCTCTTCTTTGCATACACCGCCGCCGGCACCAACTAAGAAAGTATCTTAATTTGATGTGGACCGGGAAGGACCGATCCACGAAGTAAACACGATAGAGTATTGAGGAAGTTATGGCACAAATGGGAAAATTCAGAGACAAAGCTGATTCGACATTCGACATCAATTTAACGCCGATGTTAGATATGATCGTAGCCCTTATCCCAATGTTGCTGATGAGTGTTGTATTTATGCGAGTAAATATGGTTGAAGCTCAGGTTCCTCAAATTGTTGCTGAAGCGATTCAGAACAATAATAATAAGCCGAACCCTATTTCAATTTCCTTAGCTATTAAGGGTGAGAATTATGTTTTTGAAGTTGTGGATAATGGTAAAAAATCAAATTTCACGATTTCTTCTGTCGACGGAAAGCCGAATTTAGATGGTTTATACGCGCAAGCAATCACACTTAAAAAGAAATACCCTGATATCTTTAAAGTTCAAGTAAAGCCGAGCCAAGAAGTTTCACTTGATAGAATTATTGCGACCCTTGACCAAATTAGAAAGTCTAAAGCGAACGATGGTACATTTTCATTTAAAGATGAAAAGTCTGGTAATATGCTACAAACAAATTTAATGTTTCCAGAAGTTGTTTTCGCGGATGTGCTTGAAGGTTAATATATGAGTTTTTCAAAACGTAGAAAGAAAATGCCAAGTACTTTTAAGATCCAGATTACATCGATGGTGGATATGTTTGTTATTCTCCTTGTGTTCTTGATTAAAAGTTACTCGACAAGTCCGGTGAACATTACTCCGAGTGATGATATTAGGCTTCCAAGCTCGATTGTAGAGACTCATCCGGTGGAAGTCTTAAAGGTGATGGTCTCAAAGACTGGAGTATTTGTAGAGGATGTTAAGGTTGTTGATTTAGAGAACGGAACGATCGATAGTAAGTATTTAGATAAATCAGATACGGATTATATTCCAGAGCTTTTTAAACACCTTGATGCTGAAGCGAGAAAGAGTCAGGAGATTTCTAAGGTGAACGAAACACATGAGTTTGAAGGCAAGGTCATAGTTCAGGCTGATAAAGATTTAACATATGCGTTACTAAAAAAGGTAATGCACACATCAGCAG
>JAEYZS010000201.1 GCA_023427925.1 Pseudomonadota bacterium
TAGAGACTTTGATGATGCTTTAAAATATTACGATAGCGTTATTAATGAATATCCGAAAAATAAAATTCCAGTACATCAAGTCGAAAAATCTTTGGAAAGAAAGGTTGTCATTTTTGCGCGAACGAAAAGGGACTTTGATGCTGCCGTAAAAAGCTTTCAAACCAATCTAAAGAATAAAAAATTGCCAGGTTCTTTTGACAAAAATATTAATGCGTGGATTGGTCTTTTTAGAATACAGAAGCGAAATGGATTTCCAAATCCTAAAACAAGCACCGATAAGGACATTCAAAAGTACGTCGAAAGAGAGTCAAAAAGAGGGCTTTGGGATGATATAGCGGACGCCCAAAATACAACCAACCCAAGACTCGTAAAGAACCTCACTGTTTCTGGGGTCCTATATGAGTACCTAATGACCAATTCTAACACCAAAATTAAACCTGATATTCTTTTGTGGCTCGCTATTACTGAGAGAAAGATGCAAGATACGTTGTTTTATTCACTTGCAGATCTTTACCTAAAAGAGTGTATGAATGAATTTACAAAACATCCTACAGCTAAGAAATGTTTTGATGAGTATAAAGACAACACCATAATTTCTTTCTCAGGCTCTGGCGGAGTCTTTTTACCCGATGATGTGAAAAAAGAACTTAAAGAGTTAAGCCTTAAAGTTTATGGTGAAGATAGAAGTAAAGTAGAAGTTGAATAGACTTTTTTCTTAGCTAAGCATTTAGATAAAACTCAGATTCTTTAAAATATTGACCATTTATTTGGATAGCGACAAGGTGTTTGCCGGTATTGTAAACCATCGTTGTAATTTTCTTTAAGGAATGACGTTTTGTGATATTGATTGTGGCCTTTGCTGGAATTTCTAAGGTTTTAAGCTTAAAGACTTTGGGTGAAAGAGCACCATTCTTTTTAACAAAGTGTATAGCGTAATCGACGACAAGCTTCTGTTTTTTCTGAGACGTCGATGCAATTCCAAAATTAAACTCCAATGTATCTCCTAACGCCAATTTTTTCTGAGTGATTTTAATTTCGGTAACTTTTACTTTGGCTGGCCCTTTGACTCCCATGAGTTGTAAAGCTTTAGGGTTTCCTTTTTTGATTAGCGTTCGAAGAGCGTGTCGTTTAATCCATTGAATTTTTGGTTTGTGCTTTGGGCTGCAATCTTTTTCCCAGGCCTGAAGCGTTTTGATTACGACCTCTGGATGATGTTTTGAGATATCATTTAAGTGGTTTGCAAGACTTTTTCTTACAAAAAGTTCTTCATCGTATTTGAGTTGTTCTAATAAGGGGAGCGTATAGCTCGGATCATTTTTAAATAGGTCAATTCTTAAACCCCATGGTAGGAGTGGACGAGAACCCTCGGAAACCCACCTTCTCACATTGGTATTTTTGTCCTTCGTCCACTTTCGGAAGAATTTAAGAACTTTCTTATGATCCTTAAGGATAAAAGGGCGAATGCAAAACTCTGAGGTAAACTCCTGAGTCAATTCATACATAGCTTGCATGGATTCATCAAAGTGATCTAAGCCGAATTGCCCGATATACTCTGAGATAGGCCAGAGCGAAAATCCGCGAATTTTTTTGGATCTCACAACCTTGCGAAGAATTTCGATCGTTTGTGTATAATCTTCGGGTAAGTACTTATTGAGCTGCTCGGTAATCAATAGAACTCGGGCTTTGAGTTCGAGTGGAGCTAAATTTTTTGAGACTTTGCTAAAATTTCTGCTATCAAACTCCGGGTAATGTCTTGAAACTTCCTGCGCAATGATTTTGACAACGTCCTGATTTATCCAGTTTTTAAATGCACTGTCACCCACATTTACCTCTATTTTTTGTTTGGGCCCAAGAGCTCTTTCACGTTTTGGGTTCTAAAGAAAATGACCGTAAGTGAGAGTGTAAAGAGGAACATCAATGTCGAAAGAGCGCTCAGTTTTGGAGAAAGGCCAATTTTCATTGCGCTATAAAGTTTGATAGGCAAAGTGTCTTTACCAAGGCCGTTAGTGTAGAATGTTATCAAGAAATCATCAAAAGAAATCAAAAAGCTCAAAATAAATCCTGTAATGATCGCTGGTTTTAGCAGCGGTATAATGATCTTCCATAGAATTGTAAAATCACTAGCTCCCAAGTCTCGTGCAGCATCTTCGATGGAAATATCAAAGCTAGTGAGTCTCGCGCCTACAGTGAGCATAACAAAGCAAGTGGTGAAGGTAATATGCGCAAGAACAACTGTAATAAGGCTAAGATCCATCTTTAGTATAAAAAACCAAGACAGCAATGAAAGCGCAAAAACAAGTTCAGGTAATATCAACGAGACTGTCGAAAAGAATTCCAAGGCTTTTTTAAGTTTTGTTTGGGAGCGAGCAATTGCAATAGCTCCAAGAGTGCCGATAATTACTGCGCCGGTTGCCGATGAAAAAGAAACTATGAGACTCCTATAAAGAGATTCTAAAAGGACATGGTCTTTAAAGACGTCGTTATACCACTTGAAAGAAAAGTCCCCTTGATGAACAAGAGAATTGACCATCATCATACCAATAGGTAGGTAGAGCAAAATCAATGTCAGTGCAAAGACCCACTTAGCAAGACTTGGAGGCTTTGGACGCTTTGATTCGTTCATTTTGCCCCCTTTGAATCTAAAAATACTTTTCTTAATAAAATCGGGATTAACACGAGAATCACAATAAGAATCATTGAAAGAGCTGCACCAAAGGGCCAATCACGAGCCTTTAGGAACTGCTCAGTAATGAGGTTGCCGACCAACATATTTTTAGCGCCGCCCAAGAGATCCGGAATGACAAATTCTCCAAGACAAGGAATGAAAACCAACACAAAGCCATTGACGATAGCGGTTTTCATATTTGGAATTAACACTTGAAACAAAATTCTAAACTGCGATGCTCCTAAGTCGAGAGCGGCTTCGACCAACGAAAAATTAAATTTTTCAAAAGCCGCGTAAAGAGGAAAGATCATAAACGGCAAATATGTTGTTACCATTCCGTAAAGTACAAGGTATTCATTTTGAGTAAAATAAAACGGATCAAACTCTATGCCCATGGATGAAATGAGCGCCTGAACAGGTCCATCAATCCCGACGAAAAGCTTTGTTGCATAGATTCTAATAATCAAGTTTGTGAGAAAAGGAATTGCTAGCAACATAATTAGGACCGGACGATTCTGGGGCTTGCTTGTGGCGATAACCCATGCAATTGGAAATCCAATTATTAAACAGATAAGCGATGTTAGGAATGCAAGCTTAAGACTTGAAGCGAATATCTTAAGATAAACCATTTGAAAAACGCGGGAATAATTATCTAACTGGAATATATACTGTATGCTGCCGTATTC
>JAEYZS010000281.1 GCA_023427925.1 Pseudomonadota bacterium
CACGACTCTAAAACCAAATGTGCTTCTAGATGCTTGGGCCTCTGACCACGTTCCATTTATAAGAGGAGGAATTCCAACTGTCATGACTATAGAACATTGGAATACGCACACTCCCTGCTGGCACAGGTCTTGTGATACTATAGAAACAATCAACACTGAGTATGCGGCGCAAATTTTAAGAATGAATGTGGCTGCTACGATTCAAAAAGCCGGTGTGAAAATAGATTAGTAAATAGGACTCTTGCCCATTGCAAGATCCGTTAACCTTCGAGTGAGTTTAGAAATTTTCTTATTTCTGGATTTTGACAGAGTGGAAGGGCAAAACTTTTGTCGCTTTATATCTTTTTCTGTGTACGATTTTTCTAGCAGAATGCCATCGTAGCAGGTTTCACTATCTTTTTTGTCTGGAAAAGCGCTTTGAAAGTCTTTCTGAATGCGACCGTAAGTTTTTTCAGTTAGCGCTCTACCTCCCACAAGCTTGCCATTGCGATAGAGCTTCAAGGTCCAAGCAGTATTTTGTTTAATTTTTTCTTTTTTAATTTCGATCGTAGAAATATCGTGATGACCAACAATAATCTTCTGGGTGAGTGCAAACGAGTTTGATGAGAAAAAACTTAGCATACTAAAAAGAAAACCAAATAAAGCGATTCTCATTGTCGCCCCTCTGAGCTAGTTCTTCCTTTATTCTCGCGCGAACGATTGGAATTTTCCGTACCAACCAGGTATTCATCATAACAAATGTACTTTGAATTTCTGCGACAAGATAATTTTGATGCAACTTCTGGTAACTGCAATGTGAGCCTTTCCACTCTAAGTAAACGATGAGGATGCTGATTCTTGAGTTTCGCCGCTCTTCCAATGAGCTTCTCTGTAAGAGAGTTATATCGTATGGGCTCATCATCTTGAGGCTCATCCATATCACATATGTTTTGATCTTTAATAAGCACAGCAAGCCTGTCTGCTCTATTTTTCAAAGGATGACTTTTAAGATATTCGTTTAAAGCTATGTTCCCGTACACATCGGACATTGCCTCATTTACCTCTGTATTAAAGATAAAGGTGCCATCACAACGCATATCTTGCAATGAATTTTCATAAGTTGTTTTTTCAACAATTGCTCTCATCTCATCACTTAAATTATTTTCTAGTTGCTCATATCGAGCAAGAAGTTGAGCGGAAATCTTAGCATCTTCAATATTGGGTTCACGAATTCCTACATTGGACACTAAGCACCTCTCCACTCCGTTAAAAGGATGTAACTGCCTTGCAATCGGATCTGCAATATGATTTTTCTGTGGCATCATCGCCGGGTGATTGCTAGAGAAGGATCGAAGTTTCATTGAAGAAATGCACGGATCAAGAGAGTGCCCTATTTCATGCCCCAACACTTTTATGATCTGTGTGTCAGGCGCTGCATAGTACGCAGGACAAATATTTATTGAGTGCGAACGTTTTCTATAAAAGGCGTTTAAGTGATAATTTGAACATTGCTCGCTATTAATGACGTCTTCAGAGTCCCCATGATTTAACGTTATTTTTTCAATTCTGCTAACCACGGACTTCTCTTCTGGAGTTAAAGCTTCGAGTGCTCGTCCTTTTTTTATTTTAGCAAGTAAAATAGATTTAGTTTGTTCAAATAAAGAAGTCATACGGGTTTTATTGTGAGCTACAACCCTCTGGATGGGCGTCAATTCATTCGGGCCGTTCGCCGTATTTCCATAGCCAAATCCTCCGCCATTGAATTGCGGGCCATGTCGCTTTGCTAATTCGCGAAGCTCGTCTATACTCTCTTCAGGTAACTTGGATAAAATTTCTTTTAATTGCTCATGGGTAATATTTTGAAACTTTCCATTCTCATCACCCATAGGTAATGGAAGACGCGGCAAAGTCATTCCAAAACCCATGTCATTTCCTCCCATTCCTGTTGGCATCCCGACACCCACCTCCACATCCAGACTTGTTAACATCGGGAGCACTTGGTTGAATGCCATTCGAAAGCGATCAGACAGCGGTACCTTCTGGCTAATTTTACTTAAAATGTTTTGTAGTTCGACTTGAAACTCTATTTGCTTATCTATGAATGTAGGATCAAATTGCGCATTGGACGCAGGTGGCACATAGAGCGGATTTTTCCACTTCATACCATTACTTAAAGTCAAAAACTCTTTATTACCTTCTTTAAGCTCATCACACGCGGCTTTGATTTGATCCTTTCCACAGATGGGTTGAGACGCCAGTGCTGCTGATAATAGCATTATTACCGAAAGCATAACCATAACTATTGTTTTGCTCCACCCGACTTGGATCCAGCGCTCGGTCGTAAAGACTCTTTGGATCGTGAACTTTCAGCACTGCTACTGCCGACTTCTTTTTCTTGCGCTAAGAAAATTGTATTTCGGCATAATGTCGTATTCTTTGAACATGCAAGCATTGCATGAACAAATTGATGACAGCGAGGTTCCTTGGAAAGTAATGGATCTTTTGCTACATACTTCCCGCACTTTTCACTTGTTCTCACTGATTTGTCTACATCGCATACTATCGGACCGCGCCCTTCATTGGCGACAGTGACATTGTAAGTGTATTCACAACCATGATCGTTTTTTTGATACAATTTGATATTGTAATTTGAGCTATCAACACCTAATAAGAATTCTGAGGCCCTGGTCATCGTTCTCTTTGCAGCGTTACCTTTAGGATTCCATTCCATATAAACGCCAAGGTCACTCGTGATGTAGCCTGTCGTATTTGGCGAGTCAATCCGGTCTCCTAGATTTTTCTCTTCAATTCTTACAAAGTCTAAATTAGCGAAATATCGACCCAACATCGTACCTGGATAAGTTTTTGCACAAGCAACATCCGTAATGCCTGAAGCCGACAAACATCTTCTATCGCTATCTTTTACACTCTCGCTGTTTAGTGCATAAGAAGTGGTAGACAATATAGTTACAAAGATAAAAGTAAAGACTCTCATGTAGACTCCCCATTCTTAAATTGTATCTTTTTATCTGATGCCAAACAACACGACCAAGGTCCAAATACCGACTAAATGCGATTCTAAATTCCTTTACGGAGAATATCTTGGGGAGTAAACGACGTGATCACTTTTGCAGGATAGCGGGAGCTTAAGAAGCTTATGCTGAAGGTAATACCCAAAATCCACAAATACTCTTTTATATTGAATTGAACTGGAATCGTGCGATCCAAGTACGCCTCTGGCAAAGTGATAAACTGAAACTCAGAAACTACAATACAGATAGCAAGCCCTAAAACAAATCCTAAAGTCACACCCGCTCCGGATAACAAGAATCCCACTTGAGAAAATATCCGAATCAGATCTTTTTTCTTCATACCGAGTGTGAGCAAGATTCCAATATCTTTTCTTTTTTGAGTGGCTAATAACACAAGCACTGTCACGATCGTAAAGCTACCAATTAAAATAGCCAAAAGCAGAAAAAAGCTTATTAAAAGCTTTTCCATTTTAAGAGAATAATAAAGCGAAGAGTTTCGTTCTCTCCAGGTCTCCACATCGTACTTGTTTGAATCTATGACTCCGACAACAGCATCC
>JAEYZS010000300.1 GCA_023427925.1 Pseudomonadota bacterium
AATTGCATTTTCAAGATCTTGCGGAGTAATTTTAAAGACCGTTGTCTCTTTAGAAGGAACAAACACAGGAGTTCCATCTGCAAGCTCTGTCATGTCGGGATAGCTCACCCAATACGGTGCCGGAATTAATACTTCGTCACCTTTATTTATTAAAACTTGTAAAAGTGCAAAGATCGACATCTTTCCACCTGTAGCCACCGAAACTTGCTCTGGAGTATAATCAAAATCATAGTCCTTTTTTAGACTATCGGCGACGGCTCGTCTGAGTTCTTCAATCCCATTTGCAGCTACGTATTTTGTAAATCCATTTTTTATGGATTGGATTGCTTCATTTTTTGCAATTTCAAATGTATCCCAATCCGGCTCGCCAACCGCGAGTGAAATAACATCATGTCCATCTGCTTTTAATTTCCTACCTTTGGCAGCCAATTCTAGGGTGGGTGATGACTTAAGTTTTTTTGCGCGTTCTGAAAGCATTTCTTCCTCTATTTTTTGTTTTTAAGAGCCTCTAATACAGCACTTGGCACGAATTGAGTTAAATCTCCTTTTAAAGTCGCAATTTCTTTTACTAAAGTCGAAGACACAAAGCTGAATTCTGGACGAGAAATCAGGTACGCCGTTTCAATATGGGGATGCATAGCTTTGTTCGTGTGATCCATAGTAATTTCATATTCAAAATCGCGGCTGTTCCTAAGCCCTTTGATAACCACACTGATCTTATTTTCCTTAAGGTAGTCCACCAAAAGCCCGTCCCACGAATCTACGGTAATGTTTTTTATGTCACCGCAAGCTTTCCCCACAAGATCTTTTCTTTCCTGCAAACTAAACATGTACTTTTTTTGAGTAGATGAAGAAATTAGAACAACAACTTCATCAAACTTTTTTGATAATCGCTCAATAATGTCCATATGTCCGAGAGTGATCGGATCAAAGCTGCCAGGATATACGACTCTACTTTTATTCATGAATACCTCAAGAGATAGAGCCATTCTAGTCCATCTCTTTACTTCGGTCTATACTTCCGAAGTTTTTTTAAATAAGGTCAGAACCTTATCACCAAAGAGCCGCGTGTCAATTGCCTCGAGCGCACCATATTTATCTAATAGCTTTTCTTTTTTAGCAGACTCAATAGCAAATATCGTTTCATCATGAAAAAGCTCGGTTTTTTCGATTTCTGTCATAATCGAGTCTGCCAAGGCCTCTGTAAAGGGGGGATCAATTAAAATGATATCAAAAGGTTCACCTTTGTATTTTTTTATAAAATGGAACGCATCGTCCTTATGGACTTTGATCTCATTTTCGATTTTAACTAGCTTTAGATTTTCATGAATGATTTTCAAAGACTTAGGATGTTTTTCCACCGATTCAACGTGGGCCGCTCCACGGGAAAGTGCTTCGATGGCAAGGTTCCCAGTTCCTGAGAATAAATCTAATACTCGAGCTCCCTCAATATGGTTCATAAGAATATTAAACAGAGACTCTTTGACTCGATCCGTAGTCGGGCGAATATGAGGGGCCTCAAAACTCTTTAAGACTCTTCCCTTAAATCGACCTGCGATAATTCTCATGTGCCTGACTTCTTCTCTTTTTGTTGTTTCGATTGTTGTCCAATTGATTCTAAGAATGATTTTATCGCATTATAGTTTCGGAGAGACAACTTTTTAAAATGGACCTCCATCAAATACTGAATTTTTCCATTCCGGTTTTGAGTGTATTTCTTTACAACTAACGCCTCTTCTTCTATAGACAAATTGCTGATAGGTAACACCCACTTTAATTTTACAATTTGATTAGGATTAAATGTGCTTGCAAAGACTTCCAACATCATTCCGACGTCACTGATCTTATGTGCATTGGACTGATGTACGCCGTCTTGAGATTCGACAATAACCTCAAATGGGAAAGGACTAATTTTATTACTAGCTGTCTTCTGTGCCATAAACCGTCTTTTCTGATCTTAATTTCAAAAGATTATCCCAAGTATGAACGTATATCGACGTTCAGACTCATCCGAGTTAGTCAGCTTTTGCTAACTTCTCTACTTCATCGATAAATTTAAAAATATCATTAAATGGCTTGGAAAAGAAGTGGGAAGCGCCTTGTTTAATGAAATCTTCATGTTCATTTTGCCCAACGTATGCTGACATTACGATCACTTGCTTCTTTAAACGCGGCTCAATTTCTTTTAAGACTTCAAGACCGTTTCGGCCAGGCATCATAAAATCTAAAAGAACAAGATCCGGTTCCACTTCCCTCCAGATTTCTATGGCCACATTGCCATTTTCTGCCTCAAAAACCTCGTGCCCCCGTTGCTTTAAAATACGACCAATGGACTTGCGTATCAGTAGCTCATCGTCAATTATCAACGCCCTCATTGGCGCTCCTTAGATTTTTTCATTTGTATCACTTTTATCTCTACTGTTTTTGTTGGAATACGAACTTCAAACGCCGTTCCCTGATCTGAAGTTGTAAAGCTTATGGATCCATTCATTTTTTCTAACATACTTTTGCAGAAACTGAGACCAAGGCCCGTGCCTTCTCCATCCTTTTTTGTAGTGAAAAATGCTTCAAATATCCTATCGCGAACGTCTTTAGATACACCAGGACCGTTATCTGTAACGATCAAATACCCATTATCGTCTTTTTCGAACGTAGTCACTGTAACCACACCTGGTTCTACTAACGCCTGACAAGCGTTGATGATCAAATTAAAAATAATCTGTTGAAGAATTTGAGGATCAGCAAATACATAGATTTCTTTTTTAGACAATTCTAAATTCAAATTGTGATGTCTCAAAGCTGCCTTTAGAAATGGGAGAGTTTTTTGAACGGCACCATTTAAAGATATTTTTTTGAGATGGGTCGCGTTTGTTTTTGCTTCCGAAAAATCCTTTAACCCTTGAATTATATCTTGGCAGCGCTGAGAAGCTTTATCGATTTCTTCTAGATCACTAAGGTAATTTTCTTTTAAATTCTTATCCGATAACAAAATTTGTGCAAGAGATCGAATACCTGTCAGAGGATTATTCAATTCGTGTGCAATATTTCCTGCAAGTAAGCCTAGGGCTGCCATTTTTTCATTCTGAATCATTTTCTCATAAAGATTTCTTTCATCAGTAATATTCTTATAATAGAGGACAAAGTGGTTGATGTCTTCGTACTGACTTTCCTTAATAGGAAAACCACTCACCTCATATACCTTGTCTAATTTTTTGATGTTAAAAATCTGTGACTGTTGAGTCTCTTTTACTTTTTGGATAAGCTCTAACTCGGTCTTTGTGTTTTTTATTAATTTTTCAAAGAAGTAGTTCGTCCTTAAGGTTTGCCCTTCTGAATCCACGATACACAAAGGATCCTGAATGGAATCAAAGGTCCTTTCCCATTGTCCGGAATCGTTTTCAATTTTTTCGATATAAAGAATTCTATCCGCAGCCAAACTCAAGACCTGGAGTCTTGAAGTCAAATAGTCCACAAACGCAGAGACTTGGTCGTCGGCCACATTATGTTCAATAAAAAGTGTATTTTGTAGATCTTCAGTATTTTTAAATTTCAGTAGCGGTAGACCTA
>JAEYZS010000305.1 GCA_023427925.1 Pseudomonadota bacterium
AACCAAAAGTAATAGGCCTTTCTCACCTGGGGATAGTTCGTTTAGATTTTTCTTTCCTAAGCGAAGTTCATATCGCGGCTGAAAGTATCCTAGTGAGAACAAGAAATCATAAAACTCCTTAACATCATTCACTTGATCGCTAATTGATAGTTCCTTGCCGTCGTACCTTTTTAGCTTATATATAGACTTGGAAACAAATTCATATACTGAGTTATAGTCATTCCAATCCGTATTAGAAATTATCTTCTTTAAAACGCTTATTGGTTCGTTACTTCCATGAAAAGAACCACGTTTAGTTTTGTTAATAAAGTTCAAGAATAGCTCAGGGAAATGTCGATCCAAAACGAATGAGGCTTCAATGTTTACTGAAAAGCCCTCAGCTTTAACCGCACTTAGCTTGTCTTCAACGCTCTTTTTGAGATCCGAATAAAAATTGAGAACTTGTTTTTTGCTATCGAATATTTTTTTCGAGAGCTCTTTCCTTTTTACGTAGGCTTCTTCGAGTTTTGCGGGAAGTTCATTGTCAATGTATGAGATTTGTTTCTCCAAGAATTTGATTGTTCCCTCTTTCGTTGACTCGTCATTCCCAATAATCTCTAACCTCTGAGCATCCCATTTAGCTAGCTTGTCTAGATAGGCTTGGTATTTCCTTTCTGGTGTTCCTAACTGCTCCTTTAAACTTGCTATACTTGCTTTCAAATAGGAGTAAGCGTTCCTTAAGTCAGGAAGACTTTGCAGTTTTTCAAAATCTGTATCATCAGCAATCTCGATTTTGTTATCCTTTTCTAATTCATCCAATTCAGACTGAATGAACAGGATTCTATCCTGCACAGACTTTGTTCTGATATCGACATTGACGATCGCATCGATGTCCAGTCCGAGTTCAGCACATACTGGTCTTAGATCTTCTTTTTTCTCGGAAACTGCGCCACTCAATGCTGTTAGCTCCAGTTGAAGAGTGGTTAGCTTTTGCAGAGTTGCCTTCTTTTGTGCAATTAGATCTGTGGCTCGATTACCCGCTGCTCTGATATTGGCGATTTGTGTTGTGCGGGAAATAATTCGTTGAGAAAGTAGTCTTTGTTGCTCATCTTCACTGTCAGGTTTATATACTTCTCCCGGCTTAGTCTTATCCAATGACAGCAACTCATTGCGCTTAGCTTTAATTTGCTCTTCTATTTTTCGTTTAAAGAATGGATCGCTTTCAGATTCAAGCCTCACGATTTCTATATTCACCTCACGTAAGGCAACTTTGAAAGCACTGATTTCCTGAGTGCTCTGTTGAGTTTTGAAGTTCTGGAGGTCTCTGAATGATGTTCTTTCTAACCGATCGGTTTCATCTACGTGAGAAAATACAACATCCTCTATCTCGCGGCGGAATTCTTCAATTTCAATCTCATTTGTTAACTGCTCGAAATAGTTCTGGGGTAAATATCGAACTGCTTCAGGCTTACTGCTATCTATGCTATCACTCAAGAGTTTTGATACTTTGATTGCACTATACCATTCGAGGTCTGCTTTGAAGTTTTCAGCATAGCCATTCTGCTTGAATTTCTTGTTCTTTGCTTCATTTGTTAAAAACGAAAAATATGGCTCTTGTCGGCTTTCTCCTAGCAAGCCTATGATATCTACCAATGCACTCTTTCCACTTCCTTTATTTCCAATAATCGCAGTCAATTCAGGATTGATTGGGATTTTGACATTTTTGAACCATTCCCCGTTTCGTTCATCATAAGTTGACAGTTGATTTACAGATAGGCTTGCAATGAATTTGGTAGATTGCTGTGACATCCGTGCGACTACAGGTGGTTCAGCACCTATAAAGACTCGAGCATCGGGCTCAAAGCAAATTTGGGTAAGTCCTCTGAAAGTCAAATCAGCTTTTATCCAAGTTGGCGGATACCCGCTGACGTTACCCTCTAGGCGCTCTAGGTCTTGAAACGAATGAGAGTCGCTACCAGATACTACAGGTTTAGGTTCTGACTCTCCATCCACATATCGATCACACCGTAAAAACCATTCTTTGTTCTTGCCATTCCCAAAAAATAAATCCGCCAAATTATCCATTGTATCGGAGGCTTTTACTTTCCTTGGCGATCCAAGATCTGTGCTGCGAATACCATCGTTGTTTGCTGGAAAAACAATAAGATAAGGTTTTTCATTGCCAAAAGTTTGTCGCAGAGCTTCCTCTAGCGCATCCATTGTGATCGATGCAGCTTCGAGATCTTTTTTCGTTTTAAGGTCTGTACAATTAACTCTAGCTCCCGTCTTGTCAGCACCAAGAACTTTTAATGCGGATAAGAATCTTTGAATTTTTTCTTTGGGACATGTGTTCGGATCATTATCAAAAATCACATGTACATTTGGATTTTTATTGTCGATGCTTATGGCCTCTGAAAAGCGTAACTCTACATTACAAAAAAACACTTTCTTGCTGTTCGGATATTTTACTTTGTATTTCTCACATAACTTAAAATAATTCTCACAGCTAAAGTAATCTGTTATTCCGAAGGCTTCAACCGGCGAGCTCTCGAGCATTTCTATATATTTATCCCAAACATCCTGCGAATCCTCTGATATGTAACCATCAGACAATTTAGTCTCAGGTGAGTGAATATGGAGGTCCCAACGTCGCCATACTGAGCCTTTTAAAAATTGATCCATGAGTTTACCGTTTGTTTGATTACCATTATAAAGTCTTTAGTAGCATATATAGAATTTGCAATTCACCACAATTTATTGTTTTAGCTTGGATCAAGTAAGAGGCCATTTAACTTTCAGGGGCCTTCGTCAAGCTGCTCTAGGTCTATTCGTGCGATTTTTGTTGCAATCCGCTGCAAATTCAATAATTTTGACAAAATGTCAAAAACCTTCCCAGCGACTTATGACCAGCCTTACTGAATTTACCTCCCTCCGAGAAAAGCAGGCCTTTCTATTGAAGATGTCGCCGAAAAGTGTTCTGTTAGCCCCAGAACCGTATAC
>JAEYZS010000200.1 GCA_023427925.1 Pseudomonadota bacterium
ATATTGGAATGGGTAATTGTTGGAAACGGTAGAGTAGCCAACGCTGGAGTAAAGAGTTCAACGCTAAAAAATTCTGAAGTTGAACAATGTATTTTAAGTCGATTGAGAACGTGGAAGTTTCCAGAGCCTCCACCAGATCAAGAGGCTCTAGTAAGTTATCCGTTCCTATTTAACGCGCAATAGGACGAGAGCTAGAAAAGATGAAACGAATTTAAAAGGTTAAAGAAAAAAAGAAAATTAAAATCTAGGAAAAATATGGAGGTTCCCTTGATTTCAATAGCACACGCACAAGAAGTAGTTGCAACAGCAGCAGTAGAAACTACTGAACATATGAACTTTGTTCAGAAAGCTTTCCACGATGGTGGATGGCCGATGTATATCATCGCTGTTGTGGGAGTATTAACGGTATTTATCATCGTTGAAAGATTCATGGCTCTTTCAAGGCTTACAGTCGACAAAGATGATTTCATGGACAAAGTCCTTGGTATGGTTCTAAGAGGGGATTTAAGAGGGGCAATCACATTTTGCGATTCGCGACCAGTTCCACTTACAAACACTCTTAAAGCAGGATTAGTAACAGCTGCTAATAAGAGACCAGACGAAGAAATTCAAGTGGCAATGGATGCGGCAGTTTTAAAAGAAACTCCGAAGCTTGAGGGATGGACTTCTTTCCTTGCGGTATTTGGTAACGCAGTAACATTGATTGGTCTTTTAGGTACGATCGTGGGTCTGATCACGGCTTTCGGTGCGGTATCAGATGCTGACCCTGCAAAAAAGGCTGAGTTACTGTCAAAAGGTATCGCAGAAGCTCTTAACTGTACTGCTTTTGCTCTTTTAATTGCGATCCCAGCAATTATTTTTTACGGATATTTCCAGCACAGAATCGGTAAGGCGATCAACGAAATGGCAGAAGGTTCAATGAACCTTATCAATATCGTAGTTAGCAACCGTGATAAAATGAAGTACTAAAACTTTACGAAGTTAGGATAAAAATATGGCTCATATAGAAGAAAAAGGCGGCGGTAGGAGTACAAATGTTGATGTCAACATTGTCCCTTTCATTGACCTTATGTGCGTGTGTATCATCTTTCTTCTTGTCACGGCGGTATGGACTCAGGTCTCTATGATTCAGATCGGAAGCTCTATTTACAGTAAAAGAACGGATGCGACTCCGAATGAACCTCCTCCAAGGCCTGAGGTTGCCTTTAGATTAGACGTTGTGAATTCGGGTTATGTCATCAACATTGGAAAAAAGCAACTGAGCATACCTAAGGTCAATGCGGTATATGATGACAAGAGACTAATGGGTGAGCTCAAAACAATTAAGCAAGAGTATCCTGATAAAAAAGATGCTGTAATCACTGTCATGGAGGAATTAACTTATGATGATTTAATTCATGGCATGGATATGCTGCTTCAGTCGGGGTTCCAAGAAATCTCAGTAGCGGCAGGCGGAGGCCGATAATATGCCAATTTATACTCCAGGAAAAAGAGATCGAAAAAATCGTAGACTCAGTAATGGGAAGAAGAGTTTAGTTGCAATTCTTTCTCTTACGGCAATGGTGGATATGTTTACGGTTCTTACTGTTTTCCTCCTTCAAAACTATAAATCCACTGGGGAAGTTCTCTTTATACCAAAGGAAGTGCAACTTCCTAATGCAGGAGAGACAAAAGAGTTAAAGCCAGCTCATGTTGTCACAGTTTCAAATCAGTTTGTCTTTTTGGATCAAGAACCGATTGTTAACTTTAACGAAGTCAAAGAGCAAAGGGATTGGCTCATTCGCCCACTTTATCAAAAGTTAATTGATGCGATTCAAAAGGGTGAAGTTCAACAAAGAGAAGCACTCAAAACTCAGTTAAAGAAGGTTGTTGGTAATAAAAACCCTGAAGAGCGGGAGATCAACCAATTCCGTAAGGTCACAGTTCAAGCGGATAAGAAAATTGATTTCCTTACAATTAAAAAAGTCATGTACACAGTTACGGAAGCTGGTGCAGAAGAAATTAACTTTGCTGTTATCGTAAAAGAAAAAGAAAATTTATAAATTATCTCTAACTATTTTGAAAGCCACGCTCTCATGAGATTTTTCATTTGAGTCTGGTACTTAACGTTATGTTCAGAACAAGCCGTTTTGAATTCTTCTAAAAGACTTTCAGGAATTTTAATGCTAATGAGTATGCTTTTGTTGTGTCGGTGTGGTGTGAAGTCTTTGAGTGTGCGGTAATCATCTAAAATTTTGATGATTTCATGAGGCTTGAGTTTTTGGCAGTTTTTTATGAAAAGCTCTGACGGAATGGCCATCATTTTGTGATCTCCAAAAGAAACTTTAAATCGTTTTTATCCTTCTCTTCAGACGAGCCTTCTTTCATTTTGACAAGATCTTCGAAGGTCACAATAGGAACTTGATATGACTGCATTCTTTTAATCTTTGAGTTCATTTTGAGCGCATTGAATTGTATATGAATATCAACACGTTGTGTTTCATCTTTTGGATTAATGAAATACCAAGATGTTTCAACGTCTTTTAATTTTTCAATACTTTGAGCACTAAAATTTTCGGGTCTTAAACCGCATTCTTTTAGGGCGTGCTCGATTTCAACAAGTCCTTCAAAGGAATTATCCGAAATGATATCTATATCAAAAGTTTTGCGAATATAACCATGAAGGGCGACGGCATAGCCACCGGTGACAAGGTAAGGAATTGCGTTTCTTTCTAATGACTCTATGACTTGGTAGAAAAACATAAACAAAGTATATACTTGTTGCTTAGACTTGTAGAGGAATAGAGCCTGCAATGATGAAATTCAGACCAATGTCGAGAGAGTCATCGCATAGATTGGATTTAGATTGATGATTTATGAAAGTTTGAATTGTTTAACATAGCCGTTAATGAAATCTATGTACTCTGATTTTATTTCCTTAAACTCTATCCCTGTGTATCCACCAATATTGGTATATACCACTTGAGCTTGACCTAAAATCGGTTGTGCAATTAATGGGCTCTTTATTTCAAGCTGCAGCTGTTCACCTACAGAGACTTTTTCGAGACCCTTTATTCCCATTCCGCCAATACTGATCGTTCCCGGCTGAGCTGCAATCGATGTTTTTAAGGACTGAGGGGTCACTAGCATTTCACCCTTGAAGGGAGCTCTAGGATGTTTTCGGCGAGTGACACCAAAATAATTCACAAGCTCATTGATTTCAAAAATACTTGTCCAGCGATCCATCCCATTGGTCCACACTCTGCAGTTTCCCAAGATCCCATGATTCTGAATGTAATTATAAAGCTCTTTAATTCCCATCGGCCCTTTTTGTGCACCTAAATGCTCAACATACCAAGCTAGTGTTTGGATGTTTGTTTTAAAGCTGTCTAAGATTGTGCTCAGATTTTTTTTCCAAGTATCAAGCGAGACCCAATCACGTTGGCCTTTCCACCATATCATGGCCTCTTCGGTCCATTTGTGCTCTTGTAAACCGGTTTCAATGCTTTCGGTTGAAAAGGGTCCACTTACAATGTCGTTTGAATATACGTACCAAATTAAGCTCATGAATAATATAAATCGGCTCTCGGTTACATTTACTTTATTAGTTCAATTATGAAACATGGTCTAGTCGAATTCATTTGCTATATGAGTATTAAAAATATATTAAGATTTTTCCACGGCACTTAGGTACGGGAGAAGTTTTAATTCTCGAGAAAGAAAGATAGAATAGATGCTCATGGCAAAAAGCAGATTCAAAAGGTTTAACAGCAGAGTTTTTTATCGTTATATGATCCCGATACTTATGCTCGGTATTATGATAGAGATTCTGATCATCGCACCAACCAAAATTGAAAAAAGTAAAGGTATTGCATTAGATTCTGATGCCCCAAACACGACAACCACAAACGAACAAGTGATGCTGGGTGTGCACC
>JAEYZS010000065.1 GCA_023427925.1 Pseudomonadota bacterium
ACATGGATAAATACATCAATCCACCAGAATACCTTGAAAAGCAAAGAGAGGACGTCAAAAAGGCGGAAGCTGAAACCATAAGTAAGCCTCGGTCCGAAAGAGACGTCTTAAATTATCTCATACACAATGCGCCTCTTGAAGATTGGCAGCAAGATATATTGTCGATCATCCGAGCGGAATCCTATTATTTTTCGCCGCAAGGGATGACTAAAATTATGAATGAAGGTTGGGCTTCCTATTGGCATACGACAATGATGACAAATGGATTGCTCACTGATGCAGAAGTTATCGATTATGCTGATCACCACAGCGGAACGACGGCGATGGCACCAACAGGATTTAACCCTTACAAGATCGGTATAGAACTCTTTAGAAATATCGAAGAAAGATGGAATAGAGGACAGTTCGGGAGAGAATGGGAAGAATGTCAGGATTACGATCAAAGAAAAAGATGGGACAAAAAATTAGGTCTTGGCAGACAAAAGATTTTTGAAGTCCGCAGAAACTACAATGATGTGATGTTTATTGATGAATTTCTCACGGAAGATTTCTGTATAAAAAACAAAATGTTTGTTTATAAATTCAATCAGAGAACAAATGAATATGTCATAGATACGCGTGATTTCGCAGAAGTAAAAAAGAAGCTTCTATTTCAACTAACAAACTTTGGTCAGCCAATTATCGAGGCTATTGAAGGAAATTACGAAAATCGTGGAGAGTTGTTGCTAAGACATATGTACGAGGGTGTGGATTTGCAACCGGATTACATGAAAGAGACAATGCAAAACATCTATGCGATTTGGAAGCGGCCCGTGAATCTCATCACAATAATGGAAAACCAAGAGAAGATATTCCGCTCGGATGGAACCGAGTTCAAAGAGACAACCCTCAAAGATTTGCCTAAGTCCGAACAAAGCTAATTATGAATGTACGCTATTGCCAATGAACGCCAATACAATTGGACAATAACCCGAAGAGAGTAGGACACAGGGAATTGACTCTGAGAAAACAGAATTATGCGTCTTCGTCTTCGCGGTCAAATAAGGCGTCTAAGCTTGCTTCATCGGCAGCTTCGATTCTGTAAAGCCAACTGTCGTAAGGATCGTCAAATAGTAAAGAGTTGTCTTCGACTACTTCATTGTTCACTTCCGCAACGCTTCCATTCACTGGCGAGTACAGCTTGTAGGTTCCATCCGGAGTTTCGATTTCACCGCAAACATCATCAGCTTCCACTTCTTCGCCTTCGGTAGGGAGATTCATTTCCTGAATTTTGTCGATTTCATTAACGGCTTCTTCGGTCATGCCGACGAGGACAGAATTATCTTCTACTAAAATCCAATGGTGCCCCATATATGTGATGTGCTCATTTTTCATAAAATAACTCTCCTCTGCTGTAGTGGATACTCTTTAGATATTTTGCAGTAATTTTCAGCTACTATACAAATATTTTTAGATTGAAAAAATTTATATGGCACCAATTGAAAAAAATGTGAAGTCATTTTTTGGTCTAAGTCCTAAAAAGACTGGTTCGTTGCCCTTTACAGCTTGTTTTGCTATATGTTGCGCTTCGTTCGAGTCTAGAGGGGGACAACAATGATCAATGAATCATCAGCTATGAAGCTATTCGTGTATGGATCGTTAGCTCAGGGCAACATACACTTTTCCAAATTTTTTAATTCAGAAAATGCAAACTTAGAAGATACCTGCTCAAACGTATTTATCAAAGGCTGTGCGTATCGATTGGAGGTAGGTTATTCCGTGGTATCTACACATGGCGCACAGATGGTTCCTGGGGACCTCATCACCTGCCGGAAAAGCGATGTGCTGCTGAGCTTACTCGACGAATTCCATGGATTCTCTTTTAAGACACCAGAAAAGAGCCTTTTTTTGAGAATGCAGACAGAGGTCTATTTGGACGATGGCACCACAGAAAAAGCTTACGTTTACAGTATTAATCCGCTAAAACTCCCAAAAACAGCTAAGTTAATTGAAAATGCGAACTGGATTGAGGATTTTGCAAGTAATCCGCCTGCGACAGTCAAACTCAATGACAGAGAAAAAGAGTATATTCGTAAGCTTGGCAACTCATCAGGTAGAGATATAGTTCCAATACAACTAGACCTTTATAGAGGTCTGATGAATCAAGGGATCATCGTAGATAAGGGCCGAAGGCTCGCTCTTTCTAAGTTCGGGCAAGAGGTTTTTAGATACCTGGAATAGGTTATTAAGTGAGTACAGATCCTTTATTTCATGTGGTCCTAATCGAACCCGAGATACCTAATAATACTGGTAATATCGGCCGCACATGCATTGGTGCGGCAAGCTCGCTCCATCTGGTGGGTAAGCTCGGCTTTGAAATCGATGACAAAAAATTAAAACGTGCGGGTTTAGACTATTGGACACACCTCAATTGGCAGCACCATAAGACCTTAGAAGACTGGCTTAGCATCGTCCCAGATAAATCTCGTCTTCACCTCTTTACAACTAAGACCACCAATTCCATATTTGATGCGGAGATTAAAAAGGGTGATTGGCTAGTATTTGGAAAAGAAACGAAGGGTTTGAGCCCCGAAATCTTAAAAATGTTCCCCAATCAGCTTGTGACGCTGCCTATGCATGGTCCTATCAGAAGTTTGAATCTTGCAAATGCCGTATCCATTGGTCTTTACGAGGGAATTCGACAAATTACTCATGGACAGAGATAGTTCTAGAGAGTAAATTTTTTCAAAGGATAAACTTCAAATGGTACAAAAAGTTTTAGCCAAAGTTTTTGGCACTCAGCACGATCGAGAAATGAAACGTCTTCAGCCGACAATCAACCGGATTAACTCCATGGAGCCCGAAATGCAGAAGCTTTCGGATGATCAGCTAAAGGCCAAAACTCCAGAGTTCAAGGAGCGATTAAAAAACGGTGAAACACTCGACGACATCATGCCCGAGGCGTTTGCTGTTTGTCGTGAAGCTTCTCGCCGAGTTTTGGGAATGCGCCATTATGATGTTCAGTTGATCGGCGGTATTGTTCTTCATCAAGGAAAAATTGCTGAGATGAGAACGGGTGAAGGTAAAACACTTGTAGCAACTTTACCGGTTTATCTTAATGCACTTTCTGGTAAGGGTGTGCACGTTGTCACCGTTAACGATTATCTAGCAAAGCGTGACTCTGCTTGGATGGGACAGCTTTACGGATGGTTAGGTTTAACAACTGGAATTATCGTTCATGAACTGAACGACCGCCAGAGAAGAGACTCTTACAACGCGGACATCACCTACGGAACCAATAACGAGTTTGGATTTGATTATCTCAGAGACAATATGAAGTTTGAACTTGGCGACTATGTTCAAAGACCATTCAACTATGCAATTGTGGATGAATGTGACTCGATCTTGGTGGATGAAGCGAGAACTCCGCTCATTATCTCTGGTCCTTCTGAAGAATCCACTGACAAATACGAAATCATTAATAAGATCATTCCGTCTCTAAAGAAAGATGTGCACTTTACTATTGAAGAAAAATCAAAGACAGCTGTTCTTACAGAGGAAGGAAACAACAAGGTCGAGCAGCTCCTTAATCTTGATAACCTTTATGATCCTCAGAACATCGAGCTTCTACATCACGTGACCCAAGGTTTAAGAGCGCATCATCTGTATAGAGTTGATGTGGACTATATGATCAAGGACGGACAAGTTGTAATTGTGGATGAATTTACGGGCCGATTGATGGAAGGCCGTCGTTGGAGTGATGGTCTCCACCAAGCCATCGAAGCGAAAGAAGGCGTTAAAGTTAAAAATGAATACCAAACTTTAGCTACGGTAACATTCCAAAATTACTTTAGAATGTACGCAAAGCTTGCGGGTATGACTGGAACTGCAGAAACTGAAGCAGTTGAATTCAAAAAGATTTACAATCTTGATGTTGTTGTTATTCCAACAAACAAATCGATTCAAAGAAAAGACCTAGAAGACATTATCTTTAAAACTGAATCGGCTAAATTCAAAGCCATTGCTAAAGATATTCAAGAGCGAAACCAAAAAGGTCAACCAGTATTGGTTGGTACCGTGAGTATAGATAAATCCGAAAAGCTAAGTCAGTTCTTAAAGAACTTGGGTGTTAAGCACAATGTTCTCAATGCTAAACATCACGAAAGAGAAGCGGACATTGTAGCTCAAGCTGGGCGAAAAGGTTCTGTGACGATCGCAACAAATATGGCGGGCCGTGGAACAGATATCGTCTTGGGTGGTAATGCGGAGTTTTTGGCTAAGGCTCATCACGATAGTGATCCTTCCCAAGATCTCGAAGCATTAATTACAAAATACAAAGAACAAACTGCCAAAGAAAAAGAAGAAGTGTTGGCGGCTGGTGGACTATACATCATCGGTACAGAAAGACACGAATCACGTCGTATTGATAACCAGTTAAGAGGTCGTTCCGGTCGCCAAGGCGATCCCGGGGCGTCTCAATTCTATTTGTCGTTAGACGATCATTTGATGGTTGTCTTTAACGGTGAGCGAATTAAAAAAATTATGACGACTTTAAATGTTCCCGAGGATGAACCAATTACAGCGGGAATGGTTTCTCGTGCCATCGAGGGAGCCCAAAAGAAAGTTGAGGGTCATAACTTAGATATTCGTAAGCATCTATTGGATTACGATGATGTGATGAATCAGCAAAGATCTTCAATTTATGGTATGAGGAGAAAAGTTCTCGAAGGTGGTGAGGGTCTCGAGCAAATCACAAAAGACATGATGGGTGATGTGACTTCGGACATATTGGATGCTTTTGTCGACGAGAAAGCAAAACCTGAGGAATGGAATCTCGAAGGACTGAATTTGGCTCTCAACCAACAATTTGGTGTTGAGGCGGACTTTAAGCATCCAATTACCAGCGAAGATATTTTAGAGCGAACAAAAAATTTGATTATGACCCATTTTGAAAAGCAAAAAAGCGAATTGGGTCCATTGTTCGAACAAGCTCAAAAGATGATTATTCTCCAAGCGATTGATCAGAAATGGAAAGAGCATTTACAAAGAATTGATCATTTAAGAGACGGAATTAATTTGAGAGCTTATGCTCAGAAAGATCCGCTCATTGAATATAAAAAAGAAGCATTCACTACATTCGAAGAAACTAACCGTTTAATTAAGAGTGATGCGCTTGAAAAACTATTTAAAGTACAAATTCGACATGAATATGTTCAGCAAGCTGAGCAGTCGCACGATCTCGAAGAAGTCGGTGAAGAGGCTCTTGAAGGGTTGATTTCAAGAAGACCACAACGCATGTCG
>JAEYZS010000211.1 GCA_023427925.1 Pseudomonadota bacterium
CTTGAAATCCCCGATACTGGAATCGATTTCAATTCCGCGGTGGACGCATACGAAAACGCACTCATCATTCGTGCACTTCAAAGAACAAACTGGAACAGAAACCAGGCTGCCCAATTATTAAAACTAACCCGCACAACCCTAGTAGAAAAAATCAAAAAGAAGGGCCTAGCCCCCGAAGCCTAAAGGTGAGCCGCACCTTTTGTCTAGCGCCGCGCCAATTAACGCAAACCTTCACAAAAGGTGCGGCTCACCTTTTGTTTTGCAACTGTGTTACAACAATTGGGCTTCAGTTTGCAATAATCGTAAGTATGTCGTCGTTTTGTATCAGATTGAGACACTTTTTAAATTACTCCGTAAGAGGCGGACGTTTTACGCCGACCAACGTGAATAACCTAAACAACTTCGCAGAAATTTTGATTTAAAAAATCATATATTCTATTTAAAGGGCCAAAGCTGGTCTATCACTTGCTCTATAGGTCTGTATGAAAACAGATCTACAAGCAATTTTTGTTATATTGGTTCTATTGATACTTTTTTCTATCAACAGTTTTGCAGCAATTCCTGTTGAACAGAAGTCATTAGATATTCACCAAGTGATGGCGGCATTTCCCGAGTCCACAGTTACTCAAGAGGACATCGCGGCGATTATTCCAACTGATATTCCCGCGGGCTCTTCTAATGGAACAGTTGGAAAAATGGTACTTGATAAAGCCATTAAATCTGCACTTAAGAGCGATTTGGTTAAGAGCTCTTCAGTAGCTCAAACAGCAGAAACATTGAAAGACGGTATCAATACAGAAATGGCTATCGGTGGTGACTCTGCAAATCCAGATGCAGTTCAACATAAAATTAAAGTTAAAGTTGACCCCATTCAAACAAGAGCAAGATTACAATATACCGGATACTTCAACGCAACAGCGGCATTTGATGCTGGCGACACACAAGTTGAAATATACGAAAACTTCGAAAACTATCGCCTAAACATCACCCACATCAAAAACGACACAGAAGACTTAAGCTTAGTCCAAGTCCAAATCCCCTGGTAAAAGGTGAGCCGCACCTTTTGTCTAGCCTCGCATCAATTGGCGCAATGCTAAACAAAAGGTGCGGCTCACTTTTAAAATTTAAATTCGTTTTTCTTTAGAACTTTTTGGCCAATGTCGGATCTTTTTTGAATTCCTCGCCAGTTGATTTTTTCGGCGTAGCCGTAGGCCATTTGAATTGATTTTTCTGCGCTTTCGGATATTCCTACTGCGTTTAAAACTCTTCCGCCATTTGTTACCCACTGGCCATGCGGATTTTGTTTTACTCCGGCGCTGATATAATAGGCTCCTGGTTTTTCATCGAAGATGTTTCCATTTATAAATACGTCTTTCTCTGGTCGGTCAGGGTATCCAGGTGCAGCCATAACTACAGATGTTGCATAAAGCTTTTTCCATTTGAGTTGATGAACAACTCCTTGAGATATATTCCAGAATACATCGGCCCAATCTCCATCGAGCAATGGCAGGATCACTTGTGTTTCAGGATCACCAAAGCGCGTGTTGATTTCAAGAACGTAAGGCTGATTGTCCTTTATCATCAAGCCAAAATAAATCACACCGCGATAGTCAATTTTTTCTCTCTTAAGCTGAGCAAGAGTCTTTTCCACCACTTCTTTTCTAATCTTCTGATATAACTCGTCAGGAATATTGAGTGGTGCTACAGCTCCCATGCCTCCTGTATTCGGACCTTTATCATTATCAAAAATTCTTTTGTGATCTTGAGCAATCGGAAGAGCTTCGTACTCAGAGCCGTTAGTGACAATTAGAAAACTTAATTCTTTTCCTTCGATAAACTCTTCTAAAAAAACACGAGTCTCACCGAGTTTTTTATCAACAAATAAATCTCTACCAGCAGAAACCAAGTCTTCATTCGATTCACAGATATAGACACCCTTCCCAGAAGCAAGTCCATCGGCTTTTACAACCCATGGTGCAGAAAAGGCTTTTGACTTTTCTAAAATTTCATCGTCAGAAAACACTTGTATACTTTTTGCAGTCGGCACTCCTGCGGACTCAAAAAATTCTTTGCAATAAATTTTTGAACCTTCAAGCATTGCGCCCTTTTGAGAAGGACCAAACACGTGAATGTTGTTTTGCCGCAATATATCCGCAAGGCCAGCAACTAAAGGCTTTTCCGGGCCAATGACAACAAGATCTATTTTATTTTCTTTTACGAATCTAAGAATATGATCTGGATCATCAATCGAGATATTATGCGCTTTGACTTTGGAACTAATGGCTTGGTTGAGAGGGAGCATATGCAGATCATGGACTTTTTTGGAGTGAGAGAGTTCTCTTGCGATTGCCGTTTCTCTTCCGCCATTTCCTACAATTAATATATTCATAACTCTTATTATATCTCTTTTGTCCCACGAATTGTAAGTATTATGTCACACATAAATAAAAATCCCAGAGCTCAACTCAACGCACACAACTTCCCAAAATATTTCTACCCGACATTCGAATAAAGCAATAATATTATTACTGTCTACACTTTGAACTCGCCGCAAGGAGAAGCTTATGAAATCTGTCGTTGTCGTTTCTGGTAAAAGAACCCCATTTGGTGCATTCGGTGGGTCGTTAAAAGATGTTTCAGCAGCGGATCTAGGAGTCAGTGCTTCAATGGCAGCAATGGCGCAGGCCAATATTTCTCCGGATGAAATCGATCACATCGTAATGGGCTCCGTTGTTCAAGCCGGCAAAGATTCAATCTACCTTCCACGTCACATAGGATTAAAATGTGGAATACCTGTTAATCGAGGAGCCTTAGGAGTTAATCGATTATGTGGGAGCGGATTTCAATCGTGGGTGAACTCTGTTCAGATGATTCAAACCGGCGAAGCGGAAGTAGTTTTAGCGGGCGGAGTCGAACAGATGTCGCAGATTCCTTATATCTTAAGAAATGCAAGATGGGGATATCGAATGGGTCAAGGCGAAGTAGAAGATTATCTCACAGCTGCGCTCACGGATTCATACACAGGTACGCCGATGGCAATCACCGCTGAAAACTTAGCAGAAAAATATCAAATTTCACGCGAAGAAGTGAATCAGTACGCACTTCAATCTCAAAGAAGATTTAAAGCAGCATTGGATAAAAAATATTTTGATATTGAGATTTCTCCAGTCACTATTACGGATAAAAAAGGCGAAACTGTTATTTCAAAAGACGAACATCCAAGGCCAGAAACCACGATCGAAGGATTACAAAAATTAAAGCCTCTCTTTAAAAAAGAAGGAACTGTAACTGCGGGTACGGCATCTGGAATCGTAGACGGTGCGGCAGCAAGCGTTCTTATGTCTGAAGATCAGGCGAAAAAAAGAAACTTAAAACCTCTTGCAAGAATCATTTCTTATGCATCAGCAGGATGTGATCCTGCGATTATGGGCATTGGACCTGTGCTTGCGATTCAAAACGCGCTTAAAAGAGCCGGTATGACTTTGGATCAAATGGATTTAGTTGAAGTGAATGAAGCCTTTGCCGCTCAATATCTCGCAGTACAAAAAGAATTAAAACTTAATCCAGAAGTTACTAACGTTAATGGTGGCGCGATTGCCGTAGGTCATCCATTGGGAGCAAGCGGTACTCGCATTATGAATCATTTAATGTATGAATTAGAGAGAAGAAATAAAAAGTTTGCAGTAGGAAGTGCTTGCATTGGCGGCGGCCAAGGAATCGCAATCGTAATCGAAAGGATTTAAGATTTTAGCTCGTTAGCGCACACTGAAAGCAACGAAGAGTTATTGAAAATTAGAAGGTTTGAAGGAGAGTGGTTGGGAAGACTTCCTTGTCCTCCCCCTCTTTAAGCCCCATCCCCAAAGGAAGCATCCATGCACCTCTATAACTGTGACACGGATTTTTTGAAAAAGGAAAAGTTTTTATGAAAAATTTCGCAGCGCCCGATTTTTATCAAATAGATTCTCTACTTAGCACTGAAGAAAAAATGGTTAGAGATTCGGTTAGAAGTTTCGTATCAAAAGAAGTAATACCGGTTATAGAAAAATCTCATCGAGAGGGAGTTTTCCC
>JAEYZS010000102.1 GCA_023427925.1 Pseudomonadota bacterium
ATCTAAGTGTGCCCCCACCATCACGACGTTGTCTGGATTTCCAATCTTTGTTACAGCAAGAACGTTAAAAGTCACAGACTCTACAACTTGTGTTGAAGCGGAGACTCGGAGCTGTTGAGCAGTTTCCAAGAACTTCACTGCGAGATCATAGCTAATTGCAAGTACAGGAATCTTTAAGTCCACATCTTCTCCTAGTGTTCCTGCAAATAGCTCCTTTCGATCGTCAGTGTTTCCTTGATTAAATATGATCACCGCACTTGCACCTGCACCTTGCGCGTTTTTGGCTTTATCACCAAAAGCGCACTCGCCTCGTTGGATCAAGGCGATCTGGCCCTTATTAAAATCTTTAAAGTCTTCGGCTTCACATCCACTTGTGGATTTATTTCCCAAGCCCAGCTCAAGATCTACTCCTCGAATTGAAGCTGTTACATCGCCGGATCCACTATATGACATTACTACAAAATCTTTTCCGGCCTCTAAACTATCGCCTTCATTTTCCAAAACACCCGGTGCAGTCTCACTGAACTTTTTAAATCTAAAAGGCTGAAAGCTCACTTGATATCCTGCTTCGAGCAATTTCTGTGCAACATAGTTTGCTGACAACTCATGTCCAGTTGTTCCTGCTGCACGGTTTCCATTATTTTCATCAGCAATTTTCTGAAATGCCTTAAGGTGTTCATATGCACCACTTGCACTAACTTGAGTGAGCAGCTGATGTGTTAACAGGTTTTCTTGATTTGCTTTTAATGTGCTCGGAAGATACCCAGCCATTAAAGTCCCCACGGCAATAAGAATTATAGATTTTTTAAACAAAGCTCCCCCCTCTTTGGTGACATTCTGCCACTTTTTATTTGTCCAGATCTTAACATTGCAACTGTTATACCAAGCGATTCTATAGGCTCTTTACTTTAAATAATCACTGTAAGTATTTGAATTTTGATTTTTGGGCAACCTTCATAGGTCCGGATCTCTCTCTTCCTCTCAAACAGCTCTCTCGCTTAGCCGAAAAGTTTTCACTGAACTCATGGATGGAGAGATGTTATGGATCGTCGTGACTTTTTAAAATTATCTTCTGCTTCCGCAACAGTGCTAGCCGTTGATCTAGCCTTGCCAAATGCTGCCTTCGCCAAAGACGCTTACAGTGTTCAAAAAAATGGATTCAGCATTCTACAAGGTTTTACGAATCAAACTTCAACACAGCTTTCAATCGATGTTCCTAAGAAGATGAGTGTACATTACGAACTTTTGGAAACTCGTACTGGCAAAACTATTGATACCTACGATTTAAAAACTGTCGCCCGGTCAAACTCCGACTGGCGCGTGGACAAGTTGATCTACAAGCATTTGCCCTACCTCGGAGAATTTGTTTTTAGAGTGTTAGATGATAAGAACAACGTTCTAGATGAAAGAAATTTAAAGCTACTGGATTTAGAAAAAAGAAATGCGCGGTTTGCGATCATGTCTTGCATGCTCGATAGCAATTCCAATAAGAACAAAATTTGGGCACAGGTTGAGGCGTCCGATTGCGACATGCTCTTTTTTGTCGGCGACAATGTTTATGGAGATATCATCGCGATTTTTAATGGACCAAATCTTTTGTGGAATCGATATATCGAAACTCGACAAAAACTTCCCTATTACCATTGGAAAAATTTAAAACCGGCGATTTGCACTTGGGTTGATCACGATTACGGGGCAAATAATCAAAATGGAAAGTACAAACACAAAGAAAACTCACTTGCTATATTTAAAGCCTTCACAGCTCAAGAAAATATTGATGGTGGAATCGAAAACGGACCCGGGGTTTCTAGTTACTTCAAAGCCTTCGGCCAGAAGTTTCTGCTTTTAGACAATCGCTATTTTAAAGGACTCGAACACAGTGGAATCAAAGGATTCTTGGGAGATGAGCAGCTAAAATGGTCTTTCTCGAAACTCAATAACGGCATTGAGCCAAATTGGATCATGGAAGGAAGTCAGTTTTTCCAAGGAGAGCGAAAAGGAAATGAATGCTACATCAAAGACGCTCCTGAAGAATGCACATATTTTACTTCGGAAGTGGGTAAGCTAAATTCGCCTAGTGTTTTTGCAGCTGGAGATGTGCATTTCACTGAAGTATCAAAACTTGATAAGAATATATTAGGCTATGAGAGCGTTGAGCTGACCAGTAGTAGTTTACACTCCTACGTAAAGACCAACTTACCCAAAAACCCAGATCGAATTCATGGTGCCGGTAAAGAAAATTTTATTATTGTAGATATCGTACCAACTTCATATGGCCTGCAGTTCGATTATCAGTGTGTGGGCCTCAAGAGTGTAAACTTCAAAGATTCCTTCGGCATCTAACAGGGCGCTAAACTCGGCAATTTCGGAGGAGAAATGACGTGGAGCTAGACAAAAGGTGCGGCTCACCTTTTGGGTTGCGCCTTGTCATTAGGGGGCGCTTGTATTGCATCTTATGTGCTTTTTGGGCGATTTTTTGTTTGAAATATCTCGGAGAACCCATGTAGAGTCCTAGGGACTTAAGGTGGGGACCTCAAAGTGAAATTTAAATTGGTTTTTGCGATACTAGTATTAGTATCTATTCCAGCATTTGCGTGGGATTTTAATTTTTTTAGTTCGGTTGGTTCCGAAACTAAAAATACTGAAATTCCACTTTGGGCTGAAGATCGACCGACTCCAATAAATGGGTTGTCCAATCCCTATTCTTTTTCTACAGAGAAGTTCGAAAAACAAAATTATACAGGTCGGATGCACGCTCTTCACTACCC
>JAEYZS010000177.1 GCA_023427925.1 Pseudomonadota bacterium
ATCCTAAAACCACAATGAGGTCCGGAATTTCAAAGTCCGCTTCCTTAGAAAAACGATGCACAGTCATTTCGGCGATAACACATAAAGCCGTAAGAACAAAGACAAAACTTAGAAATGGCATTTAAACTCTTCCACCCAACAACTGAATAACTGCTCAAGGCTTGAATTTACATCATAATCCTTCATCTGATCAAATGTTTCATTATCGATTCCGCATGATCGAATTAACGAAAAATCCTCGACTTGATTGGAAACATTGATAGAGATACCGTGAAAGGCAATTCCCATCCTTACTCGAATACCAAAAAAGGCAATCTTGCCTTTACTCGTAAAAATGCCAGGTGATTCATCTTTATTAAAGGCGTCGATGCCAAACTTCTTCATAAAGTTCAGCGTTGTCTTTTGAAGTAAACAAAGATATTCACGCACGGATAAATTGTAATCAGAAAGTTTTAGAACTGGGTAGATGACAAGCTGCCCAGGTGAATGAAGTGTCGCGTGCCCGCCCCGATCAATTTTATAGCACTGCACATTGAGATCCTCGAGGGTTTCTAAGCTGACATTGATTTCTTCTTCGGCTGTCGCACGGCGACCCAATGTGATAACGCTCGGATGCTCCAAACCAAAAATAGTGTTGTTGCTTTCGCTCTTTTCTATTTTTTCTACTGTTGAATGTTGAATTTCTAAGGCGATTGAGTACGGAACAGTGCCGAGCCATTTTATTGATGGCGGATTAGTACAGTTCCACTTTATCGTTTTCTCTAAAGTCGGCTCCAGAATGAACTACTCCTATGGCGCCATCTTTACCAAAATAGCTCACAATTTCAACCGTTCCTTTCATTCGACCTTCTGCACGACCAACAAAGGTTCCAGTTTGTGGGTCAAAAACGTCTTGACCAGGATCTAAAACTTTTAAAAGATCGCCTACTTGTAGTCCCGAGACTCTCCCCGCATTGATGTATATTTTTTCACCACGAACCATCGCGATTCTTCCTGACCAAGAGAGTTTTCTCATGGCTACAGTAAGCGGCGGAACTAGCCCCTCAAAGGCTTTTTGAACAACTTGATTAACGAGCACGGGGTCGTCTTCAAGATCCAAATTACTGTATCCACGCTCAGCAAAACGAGTTGTAGTGGCTTCGACCGTCGCGGTTCGAATTTCATTAAATATTTCTCTTCTCGATTCAACAGCAAATGCACGAACTCGAACCTTAGCTTCTACGATCGCTTTGATCTTTCTCATGATTCCAACGTCGTCGCCAACTCGCTTTGTCCTTACTTCCAAGATTTGAGCTTCGATAACACCGTTTACACCTTGACCTTGCGAGAGCTCAGAAACTTTTTCAAGGTCGTATTCAGTACTGCCTTCTGTGGCTTTTTTAAATGTCTCAAAATCTTTTGGGAAATCTGAATTCCTTAATATGACATATTCTCCCGTTCTTAAAAGTTCAGAAATGAAAACCCGTCTTGCTCCATCGATTGTCACTTTGGACTTTTGGTTTGTTCCATCGATAAACGGCAGTACAAAAACTCTTTTCATTGGTTCGTTGGACTTACGAGCTCGAATAGGAACATTTTTTTCTTGGTAATCTCTTTGAGGAAGAGTACATGATAATAAAAGAGGGACAAGAGATAACGTTAGAAGTGTTTTCATACTCTTAGAATAGCAAAGTTCGAGTATGAAAATGAAGACCAAAACTCGGAATCCTTAAACTTAAGTCTAGTCATCTAATCTTTAATTGTCACATCGATAAGTCGAGAAGAACTACTTGTTGAAATCTTAAAATTAGGAAATTTTAGCGATTGAATTCGTTTTGCCAAATCTGGTACGGAACCTGTGTAGTCAACGTCAAACACTCTCTTATCGCTCTCGATAGATCTTTCCGAGAGATAACGAATATTTCCGATAGATTTTAAAAGTGTTGATTTAAAGCTTTCTAAGTTTTTAAAACTCATGTCTCCGCGCACAGCAAGCTGTATCATTGAGGATTCCAAGATACCTTTTCTCAGCGCACCCTCCAGCTGATCTTTAAGATCAGTTGTAACTTCTGCAAAAACCTTCGGAGCATTTTTTTGGAGAATACCGGAGAGATCGCCCGATTCCGTTTCCAATTGGCGCGAACTTTCCGCAACCACTTTGCCTTGTGCATTTAGGATCACTTCAAGTTTGACCTGAATTCTGTAACTTGTAGAAACTCGTTGAGATGGAGCAACGTCGACTTGTCCTCGCACAGAAAGTGGGAACTTAAAGTAAGAGTCTACAGTTTGATAGTCTTCTTTTTTAAAGTAATCCTTTTGGAATTGCCCGGGCAATGAATTTTTAAAATTCCAGTCTACTGGATCCAGGACGTAGAAATTTAAAGATTTTAGTGAGCTTCTGAGTTCCGTTATGAAGTAACGATTAAGGCTTCGCAAAATGTCATCATTTAGAGTCTCACTCACCCACCACTTATGGGTTTTTGCGCGAACTTGATCTACGAAAGTGACAAACGGTAACACGACACCAGAATCAAATTGTGAAGTGAGCACGCCTGTTTTTTCTAACATTTGGCGAAGGTTTTGAGGGGAAATCTTCATATCGACGGAAACTTTAAATTTTTTACCGGCTTGCTCGATGATGTCGGTTTTAATGACGGGCGCAAACTTTCCGGAATCTTTTGCTGTTTGCGCATTCAAAAGGTTTCTGCTGGACTCGTATTTTTTTACGCCTACGAGATCGATTGTAAATCGCTGAACGATTTTTTCGAGTGATTCTTGAATAGCTTTTTCGCGCGCCTGTGGTGCGCTATCGGCTTGGACGGTAACTTCTTCCTTGATATCGGCGTAATCGGAAACTTGAGCAAAAGAAATATTATGTAACAATATCGTCGCTAATATAAACCCAAAAATCTTCAATGATGACTCCTCAAAAGTACCACCTAAAGGTTAACGTCGATACCCCACAAATTCAATCCCCCAAAAGGTGCCCGTCAACTTTTGGGAACCCACCGCATCA
>JAEYZS010000183.1 GCA_023427925.1 Pseudomonadota bacterium
CAACAGATATTCTAATAGTTAAAAAAGAGTTTGTACTTTCCAAAAGCCCTTTGAAACTGAAAGACGGAATTCTGTTAGGAACGTCTTCTCCGCGAAGAACAGCACAGCTGAAAAGAAAATTTCCTCAAAGCAAAATCGTTTCTATTCGAGGCAATGTTCAAAGGCGCATTGAACGGATCACATTGGGAGAAGTCGATGCCACAGTTCTAGCAAAAGCCGGAGTTAATAGATTAAATCTCTATAACTCCATTAAAGCTTCCGGTCTTGAAATTATTGATTTAGATTTTGTGACAGCGCCTTGCCAAGGCATTTTAGCTGTTCAAGGCAACAGTGCTTGCAAAAAAGCTTTAGAAGCTCTCAACAACAAAGAACTCACCGATATTGCGCTGGCTGAAAAAAGTGTTTTGGCTATGCTGGGAGGTGGCTGTCATCTTGCTGTCGGCTGTAAAATCTCTAAGTCTCAAGCTTATCAGATGGATTTCTTTTTGTCTGAACAAGACTCCATGGTCGATTATCAGTTGGAAGGCCAAAACCTAGATGAATTATTGAGGCAATTATTTGCAAAGCTTTCACATTCCAATGCTACTCACCCGCGAGTCATTTCAACGCAGCCAATGCAACACCAGCTCACGACTGCTAGGAAACTTGCTCAAGCAGGGTTTCAACCCACACCATGGATTCCAAGAGAGATTCTGCCAGTGTTTTCTCATGCTGATTTTGAAGAGGTTCATAAGAACTTTTTAAGTTTTGATGCTCTCGTATTTACAAGTCGTTTTTCTGTACGAATTTTTATGAATGAATTTATAGCCATGCGATCAGAGCTACTCACCACCCTGTCTAATATCAAGATTTTTGCTGTAGGCGAAGGGACGAGAAAAGAGTTACAAAATTACGGAAACTTTGACGTAGTTCTTCCTGAAAGCGCTCACGCCGGGTCCTTAATTAAGATTCTCGATGCAAAGAACCCTTTATTTATGGGAACTTCAGATTCTGCACCTATTCCCCTCATGAAGGAGCATGGCAAAAACTACAAGTTTTTAAGACTTTATGGAAGTTTTGCGAATACTAAGGCCTTCTCTCAATTGCCTTCCATTAAGGAAGGGGATAAGTTGGTTCTTTCGAATCCGCTCTGCGCTAAGGACTTCATTGAGCTTTACAAACAAAACACTTCCTTGTTTAAACACCTTAAGATTTATGCTTTTGGGCCTAGCACGAGCCGTATTTTAAAAGAAGAGAACATCCCTCATTTAACAAATCCTAAATCAGGATCGTGGGATGAAATGATAAATTTACTTAAACAGTAAAGAGGAAAAATGAGTCTAAATAATTCTCAAACATTGTATAATGATTCACAAAAACTTGCACCCGCCGGAGTACACTCACCTGTTCGCGCATTTAGAGCTGTTGGAGGTTCTCCAATATTTTTTAAAAAAGGAAGCGGATCTCAGCTCACAGATGTTGATGGGAATAATTATGTTGATTTCTGTATGAGCTGGGGTGCTTTACTATTAGGTCACGCTCATCCCACTGTCGTAAAAGGACTTCAAGAGCAAGTTCAAAACGGAACTCACTTTGGAACACCTACTCCGCTTGATGTGGAGCTTTCCACTTACATTCTGTCAAAGCTCCCCTTCTACGATAAAATTAGATTTGTAAACTCGGGAACTGAAGCTGTGATGACAGCGATCAGACTCGCTCGCGGTGTAACTGGCAGAGATAAAATCGTAAAGATCGATGGATCTTATCACGGTCACGCCGACAATCTTTTGGTGAATGCAGGATCAGGCCTTATGACTCAAGGTGAGGCTAGCTCTAAAGGAGTTCCTGAAGGATGCATTAAAGATACTATCACTATCCCAAGTAACGACATCAATGCTATCAAAGAAACCTTTAAAACTTATAAAGATCAAATCGCAGCACTTATTGTTGAACCTGTTATGGCAAATAGTGGTCTCTTCATTCCAACAAAAGAATGGATTCAAGCTTGTCGCGATATTACCAAAGACAACGGCGCACTTCTTATCTTTGATGAAGTTATCACTGGTTTTAGAATTCACCCGCAAGGTGCCGCAGGATATTTTGGTATTGAACCTGACATTGGCACCTACGGCAAAATCATAGGTGGAGGCCTTCCCGTTGGAGCGGTCTGCGCAAAAGATCACATTATGAATCACATCGCACCACTTGGTGGAGTTTATCAAGCTGGGACATTGTCCGGCAACCCTCTCTGTATGATCGCAGGAATCAAAACGATGCAGACTGCTTTTGATAACGATGTCTATTCATATATCGAAAGTGATTTAGGTCCGTATCTTGATCAAAAAATTAAAGAAGTTCAAAGTCAGTCCAAGACTCCTCTTCACTATAAACGTATTGGAAGTATTTTCTGGTTAGCTCCAGGACTCACACAGGAGCCAATGACCTACAAAGATATTTCAAAGGATACGATTCAAGCGTTTAAAGAAATTTATCACTCACTTTTGGAAAAAGGCATTTATCTCTCTCCTTCTGTCTATGAAGTTGCATTCCTCTCGCTAAGCCATACTAAAAAAGATGTTGATCAATTAGCAGCCGCTCTAAAGGAATTTTAATTTGTATAGAAGAACCAAAGTGACATTTACTTTGTTAGCCCTCCTTGCCGTCGGACAAGTGTTCTGGTGGGCTTATCTTCTTATTGATCAGCAAAGTGTCATTGCATCGCTCGATCCTTCCATCCAAGAAAAAACCATCCAGTTCCAAAGAATGATTATCTTTGAAAGTGCATTCTTTGTTTTCTTTTGGAGTTTGAGCTTGTGGTACACGTACAAGACCTATAAAGAACAAGTTCTATTAAAACGCGCTCACACGGCATTCCTCGGAGCGATCTCTCACGAATTAAAAACTCCGATAGCAAATATCAGACTTTGTCTTGATACTCTAGAGAGACCCAATATCGATAAACAAAAACAAGAAACGTATATTAAAAGAGCTAACGAGGCCTTAGATACTCTTTACAAACAAGTTGAAGATATCCTCACGTTAACTTCGGCAGATTCACTTCAGCTCGAAAAGTCTCAAGTGGATTTAGCCAGTCTTATTCAGAGTCAACTCCAAGTCTATCTCGACAACAATAAAATCTCTCCTGACAACATTGCTCTTGAGATCGAAAGAGATTTAAGCGTTTATACATCTCAACTCTCATCGCAATTAATAATCAAAAATATTCTTGATAACGCCATAAAATACTCTCAAAAAGCGAAAGATAAAATTATTCACATCCACGGAGTAAAAAAAGACAAACAAGTAATACTCTCTATTTCCGACTCGGGCATCGGTATGACCGATAAAGAAATCGAATCCTCCACAAAACCTTTCTGGAGAAGCGATAGAGTAATTAAAGAAGCATTTCCAGGAACGGGAATGGGGCTCACACTTGCTCAGGAAATTGCTAATCGCTCAAGAATACAAATTCGATTCGAAAGTCGCGGTGTAGATAAAGGCGTAACAGCTTCCGTAACCTGGAGGCATTCATGATTGGTCATATTCTTTTGATTGAAGACAATGATTTATTGGGTGCAAGCCTCATCGACAATCTACAAATGGAAAATTTCACTGTGGATTGGGTTCAGGATGGAGAAACAGGTTTAAAAGCTGCAATGAAGGGTGTTCACGATTTAATTATCCTCGACCTTTCTTTGCCTAAGCTTGATGGTTTTGAAGTTCTATCTCAATTTAGAAAGGGCCACAACACACCCGTACTTATACTGTCTGCCAAAGATGCGATTCAAGACAAAATTCAGGGTTTAGAGTTAAAGGCTGATGATTATCTGACAAAGCCATTTCACTTTAAGGAATTGCTATTACGCGTACAATCTTTGCTCCGTAGATCTCAACCAAAACCTAAAGAATTTAAAAAGATACAAATCGGTAATGCACTTTTTGATTTTGATGCGCAACAGGTTTTGATTGACGGAAGTTCCGAGAAATTAACGGATAAAGAAACACGCGTGTTGAAACTTTTGTTAACATTTTCCAATCACGTTGTAGCGCGCGAAAAAATATTAGATTTGGTTTGGGGATACAATAATTACCCTTCGACCAGAACCATCGACAATATGATTGTTAAATTTAGAAAATGGATCGAAAAGGATCCAGCCAATCCTAAGATTATCACTTCACACCGAGGAATCGGTTATTCACTAATGTTGAAAGAGGAAAACAATGTCTAAATATTCGAGCACAAGCTTTTTAAATGCGTTAAGTGGCAAGAACAGCTCTCAGATACCTGTTTGGTTTATGAGGCAGGCCGGCAGATATCTACCTGAGTACATGGCCGTAAAAAATGAATCTAATTTTAGAACCATGAGCCATACTCCAGAATTGATGAAAGAGATTACTCTACAACCTATGCGCA
>JAEYZS010000195.1 GCA_023427925.1 Pseudomonadota bacterium
TTTCAATGAGCTTTGCAGGATTATTACTAATTGCCGCTTCTACAATTCTTTTACAGACATCCACATTGTCTAGGAAGTTTTGTCCGAGTTTTTTATTTGGGCGAATCCCAAGCTCTCTCAATCTCTCCAGAACAGTTTGCATTGAAAATTGCTGAAAATTTTTATTCGAAGAATCCATCATTACTCCGCTGCAATATTTGCGCGCGCAAATACTCCAGTATTCAAATTCGAAGTAAAACCTTTTTCCAGATACTTTAAGCCAGTAAGCGCAATCATCGCAGCATTATCTGTACAAAATCTAAGTGGTGGGATTGCAACTTGAATTCCCGATGCAGACTGAAATCTCTCTCGCAAGCGTGAGTTCGCAGATACTCCTCCGGTCACAGTCACATGTTTGATTTTATGCTCTCGCGCAGCCTTCATTGTTTTTTCAAATAAGACATCAACAATGGCTTCTTGGTATGAAGCACAAAGATCAGCAATATTGTTTTTTACCGATTCTTCACCCATTTCATTTATAGTTCTCTGCGCAGCAGTTTTAAGTCCGGAAAAGCTAAACTGATAATTATCTTCTTTGAGTAGAGCTCTTGGAAACTGATAAGCGTCTCGCTTTCCTTTTTGCGCGAGTTTATCCACCTGAACTCCGCCGGGATAACCAAGCCCTGCCATTTTTGCAAATTTATCAAAAGCCTCTCCAGCAGCATCGTCGATCGTAGCACCCAACAATTCATAAGTCCCAAATTCTAAAGTTTTAAATAAAGATGTATGACCACCGCTGACCACAAGAGATATAAATGGGAACATCCAATCATTTGGTGAAGAGTAAGTTTCATCATTCAAAAAAGGCGCCATCAAGTGACCTTCAATATGATGCACTCCAATCCATGGCTTGTTAAGAGCAAGTGATAAGGTCTTAGCTGTGACCATACCAACTAGAAGCGAGCCCAAAAGACCAGGGCGATTTGTAGCTGCAACTCCGTCAATATCATCCATGGTGAGGCCAGCTTTTTTGAGCACTTGGTCCACCAGAGGCAAAAGGGTCAACGTGTGATTGCGACTAGCGATTTCCGGTACGATCCCACCAAATGGCTGATGCAAAGAATCTTGATTTGCTGAAAGCATCGCCCTCACAACGCCATTTCCGTCCACGATGGCACAAGACGTATCATCGCAACTGGTTTCTATACCTAAAATATATTGGAACTTCATTTCATGAATATAGCACTTATATAAGTCTTAAGCCAAAAAATCTAAGTACCTAGGAAAATTATTTCAACTGGCCGAGCCTGAACTTCGCTTTTCTAGCAGAAGGAGACTTTGGAAACTTCTGAACAACTTCTTCAAAGAAGACCTTGGCTTCATCTTTCATTTTAAGCTCTTGAAAACTCACACCAATTTTGTAAGTTGCATCCGGATAGTTTTTTCCCTTTGGATTTGCATCTCTATATGCCTGATAGCTTAAGATCGCCGATTTCCATTCTTTCTTTCCAAAAAGAGTCTCTGCCTCGTCGTAAGAGTTTTTTGGCGCACTTTCTTTCCTTGCGGGAGCTGACTTTTCAACAGTAGCCACGGCTGCCTGTGCTTGCGCTTTTTGAGCTTCAGCAAGTTTTTGCTCTAACTCTTCGATCTTATTTCTCATCGAGACATTTTGCTGCTCAAAGATTTTCATTTGCTCGATCACATCAGCATTTGTCGGTCCGGTTTGCTGTGGGGTTTGCTCTTGAGAACGGCGCTCAATCATATCCAGTCGTCCATTGAGCTGCCTTAACTCTTCTTGCAATACCAGTACTTTATTCTCTGCTTCGGCTTTTTGTTGCTGCAATTGATTGACTTGGCTTTGCCCCTGCTTTGTCGTTTGCATCTGACTGACTTCTTCTCTTGTTCTAAGACCAACGCACCCGACTGTAGAAAGTATCACTAATGCAATTACAATTTTCATGGTAAATCCTCACCTGATTTTCTTTTATCATAACGGGCTTTATTCTCAGCTCTTTCTGAAAAATCCAAAGATTCATCAAAGTGAACTTTGGCATTTTTAAAGTCACCT
Source organism: Pseudomonadota bacterium (assembly GCA_023427925.1). Lineage (GTDB taxonomy): Bacteria > Bdellovibrionota > Bdellovibrionia > Bdellovibrionales > JAEYZS01 > JAEYZS01. The sequence continues at coordinate 2,048 of JAEYZS010000195.1, forward strand.
TGTTTAAAAGCGCCTTCGCCTTTTCTATAACTGTCTTCAGCTTTAAACCAGAGAGCCGGAGCGTATTTCGGAGCTCCGGCGACTTGAGCGGCATCCATGGCCGTTTTTGCTAGGGTAAATTCTTGAACCGGTGGGTTCACGGAACACCCCACCAGTAACAATGTCATAGATAAGACCCAAAACCCTTGCATATAATTCATTAACTTAATGATTAATTAGGGAGCGGAACAAAATTTGCGCGTCTATTCTGAGCGTAAACATCTTCGCTTTCACCCTGAACTAAAGGCTTCTCTTCTCCATAGCTCACAATTCTCAATCTATCACCGCTAACACCGAGGCTAACAAGATAAGATCTTACAGCTTTTGCGCGTCTTTCACCAAGAGCGAGGTTATATTCAACTGAACCTCTTGAATCGCAGTGACCCTCGATTTGAACTACAACTTTTGCGTTTGATTTGATCCATTCCGCATTGGAATTCAATTTTTGTTTATTTGTTTCGTCAAGAATCGCTTGATCATAAGGGAAGTTGATTGTGTGAAGTCCCGCAATTGTTCCACTATCGCTGCCTACTGGGTTGAAGTCCATGTTCATAGACGAGATATCTGGAGCACCTTCTGCACCAACATCTCCTTCGCCTTTCTTTTTACTCGTACAAGAAATGGCAAGTGTTGCTACGATTAGCATCGAACCGATTAACTTTAAGCCTGATTTTTTTGAATCTGATTTTTTTGAACCTAGTTGAAACATATATGTTGCCTCCGTTTGCATTCTCAATATTCTAGTCAAAGAGGAGTGAATGTCAAAACTTATGAAACTTCAAATATTAAAAACAATTTTGTCTCTTAGTGTGCTAATTCCATATTCAACAACTTTAGCTCTGGATCCTCGTAGTGATCTGAAGAAAATTTCTTCAGAAAATTTCGACATTATATATGATGCAAAGAGTTACGAGCTTGCAAAAACTTACCTCGAAGAAGCAGAACGTTCACATAAAATTTTAAAAGACGTCTTTGGAATTGCTCCTGATAAAACGACAGTCGTTCTTGATGATACTTTAGATCTTGCCAATGGTGGCGCGACAGGTGTTCCTCGCCCTCACATTATAATTTATGTGAGTCAGCCTGACCCACTATCTTCAATTGATCACTCTAGTTACTGGCCACGAGATGTTTTCCTTCACGAATATGCGCATATACTAAACATGGAACCCGCAAACGGAGCATGGAAGCCACTAAGATATATCTTCGGATCATTCATCCGGCCCAATATGTATTTACCTCGATGGTATCTTGAAGGATTAGCCGTGGAAATGGAAAGTCGCTTTAATGAATTTGGAAGATTAAAATCTTCTGACTACGATGGTCTGATTCGATCACTTTATCTCGATTCCAAATGGGGCACAGACAATCTTTCGGCAATCAACGAAATTTCAAATCCATATTGGCCGGCGGGTCAACGCCCCTATTTTTACGGCGCACTTTTATGGCACGAAATTATTCAGTCTCAGAACTTAGGTGTTGTACAGAGATTCAACGATCACTATTCACGCCGATTCCCTTGGTTTATTTCCCATCCGATGGTGAGAGAAATGGGGCAAAATTACCAACAGCTATTAGCTAAGGTTTACAAAAAGTATGGGGAGATTGCTGATCAACAAATAAATAAAATCAAAACGCAGCCGACAACTTTAGGTAAGATCACCCAGGAAGACGAGAAGATTTCTGAGCATACGATTTCCCTATCTCCCAACAAGGAGCGTTTTGCTGCTGTGGCTACAACTGTTGACGGCGACATGCTTATTTCAATCTTTAAAAAAGAAAATGAAGCATGGGTGCTCGATAAAGACCTTACTAAGCTCACCAGTGCCAGAGGGTTTTTTGAAAGAAAGAAATATGCCCTCACTCGTGCATCTTGGTTTCCAAGCGGTGACAAAATTGTCTACGATGCCGCTGATATTCACGATCGAGTCCATTTTTTCTACGACCTCTATACATACGATTTCAAAGAAAAAAAACGTAAACAACTTACTGAAGGCCTCAGAGCTCGAGAGCCCGCTGTCTCGCCAGACGGACAAACTATCCTGTTCGTGAAGATTGGAGGCGGAAAAACTGAACTCTACACCATCACTTCCGAAGGTAAAAATCCGCAACTTATTTACACGCCTCCTCCTCATGGAAGAGTATCAACACCTAGTTTCCTGAACGAAAGACAAATTATCTTTGCTCAAAAAGATCGAACGGGAATTGATAAACTGCATGTCTTTGACCTTGAGAGTAAACAAGTGACTCGAGTCCTTGATATGCAAGCCAAGTTCCCTTCGGTTACAGAAAATGGAATTGTTTTTGCTTCTAACAAAAACGGTGTTGAGAATTTATATTTAACTTCGTTAGATTTTAGTAATGTTAAACCACTTACAAATTCTCTTTCTCGAGTTCTCAATGGAACGCTTGCTGGCGATACTTTAATTTATAGTGAATTAACTGGTATCGGGCCAAAAATCAAAACGTCCAACTTGGATAACACTCTCAAAATTTTACCTACAGTCGAACATCCAATTAAGAATAATTTTCCCAAAACAATTACAG
>JAEYZS010000284.1 GCA_023427925.1 Pseudomonadota bacterium
CCAGGGTCATAGTTTACCGAAAAAATCGACGCGATGGGTTCGCCCATTCGATCTTCCTGATAACTCGACTGATAGAACGTATAACCGCCATGCTTGAGCGGTTCATTCATGGATATCATCCGCTGTCCAATACCAGTGACATTCACTACACTACGGTATTCCTTTGCCATCTGAGTGCCTTCATACTTCTCCATCTCAAAATGATCTAGCGTCATGTTGAACCCGAGGTCGAGGCGTTTATTTCCATAAGTCGCAAAATAAACTGTGTCGTTCGAGAATAGTTGTAAAGCGGTATTTAACCCCAACCAGTGCTCTTTTCCGTTAAATCGAATCAATGCTGCTGAGGTGCTTGTTGGATTTGGACGATCTAATTTTGTGTACTGATATTCGACGCGGCCTTTAGGATAAAATTGAATAGCTCTTAAATTAAGCCCCATCCAACCCGTATCGACAACTCCTCCGACTGGGAGCAAACCACTCTTTGTTGGCTGACCGTCTTTACTGAACATTTGATAGCGCAAAGTGTTTTTGTCTTTCGTAGGAAATAGAGCAATTTCATTTTTTCCACCGAGTGTTTGATATGATTCTCGTGCAAGAACGATAACCGCGGGCCCCAAATCCAACTTGGCCGGTTGAGATCCACTTTGCACAACCCACTCGATCATATTCACGACGCTGTTTTGGAGTTGAAATCGTAGCGCGGGTCCATCGGTTACTAAATTGGATTCCTTAATTTGAAAATCTTTTTTAGCGTACGGCATATAATCAATAACTTGCAGTTCATCTTTGTGTCCAGTGCCCTCACCTACCCAGAGCTTGAGTGGATTTTTTTTGGGACTATTCACCATAAAGTCAACGTCTTGAGAGAAAACTTTTTCGGATCGTTCAAAATCCTGCAATTTGTAAACGATGAGATCGGTCTCGTTGATAGATACATGTCGACCTGTCTCACCGATATTCAAAGCGAGTGAACCATCCACACCAATTTTGCGTGTCACATACGAACCTATGATTAAAATTACGATGCCTGCGTGCGCGAGTACAAAGGCTGTGTGTCTTTTTTTCCACGGAAGTCGATCTACAGCTACTGCGATGAGGTTTACACACAACATGAAAAGAGTGAAATACATATAAGAAGAGTGATACACGAGCTTTTGCGCTGTGATCATATCGTATCTTGATTCAACGATGGTACCCCAACCAGAAATTATACCAATAGAGACAATGATGATGACTGCTAGCTTTAAAGAACAAAGAAATCTAAAAAGCTTTTCAGCGATTTTTTCGAGTGTTTTCATTTATTGCACTCATAAGTAAATTAAATCTCACTTGGGCTCAAGGTTGATCTACTTAATGCATCGTTTAAAGCTCTATTATTCTACTCAACACCTCTAAATTTAAGTAACTTAGATTGAGAGTAATTAAAGGCAAAGGATCCAATGACCTCGATACGCGGAGATTTTGCTTTTAGGCGAGGCCACGAAATGTCGAAAAAGCGGAGCGTACATGAATGGACGTGAGCATTTTTTGACATGAAGTCAACGAAGTATAAAGGCAAAAGATCAAGTATGGCTAAGATATATACGAAAACAGGAGATCAAGGCACCACCTGCCTCGTCAGTGGCGAAAGAGTATTAAAGAGCCATCTTCGACTAGAGTCTTATGGAACACTTGATGAACTCAACTCTGGTCTTGGAGTTGCGATAGCTCAATTGAATCTCAGCCCTCAGATATCAAAACTTCAAAGCATCTTATGTGATATTCTTTTTCAAATTCAAAATGATCTTTTTAATATCGGAAGCCAACTTGCTTGTGCAGATACGAATATGCAATCCAAACTTCCAAACATTTCAGAACAGGACATTACCAAGCAAGAACTTAAAATCGATGAATTGACCGAAGAGTTGCCTCCTTTAAAAAATTTTATTTTACCAGGTGGCTCGCTCCTTGCTTCAAAGTTTCATGTCTCTCGAACTGTTTGCAGGAGAGCAGAAAGACTTTGCATTAGGCTACGTGATGAAGGTACGACGATTGACCCACTTCTTATCCAGTATTTAAACCGCTTGAGTGACTTGTTGTTTGTTATTGCAAGGTATTGCAATTTGGTGGAAGGCCATAGTGAAATCGAATGGAAGACAAAATGAGTACTGAGAATAGCGGGGAACTCAGAGTTGAAATTGCGCAGGAGTCTGATAGCGAAAAGCTAAAACAGTTTGTTGTGCAACAGCCATTCTTAGTTAACTCTCCCATGGAGCTTGTCGTTAATCGTAAGGGCTCATTTTTTGATAAGTACCGTTTACAGACTGAGGACTTCGTCACTCACAAAATGGTGAATGATCAAAACGAAATCGAAGGCATCGCTAGCATGCTTTTTAGGAAGACTTTACTCAACGGCGAAGAAAACCTCGTGGGTTTTGCGACGGATCTTAGAATCTCAAATTCAAGACAAGCCATTGTTCAGTGGCCTGAGAAACTTCTTCCTGCAATGACTGATACGGCAGCACAGAAGGGCTGCGATTATGTATTTTCGATTCTAAATACGAATCAAACACAAGCATATAACGCTCTTATACGGCCGCGAAGTTCACGTCGAAATATTCCGAGATATTACTTCTATCGTAAGTATGACCTGGTAACTATTCATGGAAAGGTGCCATTTACAGACTTACCTTTTTTGAATTCGATAAAAATTTCTCCGATGGGTGAAAATGACTTAGAACCACTTGCAGCTTATCTGAAAAGCAAGTCGCTTCACAAACCTTTAAGCTTCCCCTACTCGGCGGACTTGCTACTTGAACGTTTTAGAACATGGAAGGGATTTCACAAAGAAAATTTTCTCATCGCAAAAGATAGGCATAATAATATTATCGGAAGTGTCGCTCCATGGAAGGCTTCTCAGATTTTAGAAATTTCAGTTCTTAACTACAGAGGCTTTGGAGAGACAATCTATACGTTTTCAAGGTTCTTTTCTTACTTCAAATTCGTAAAGAGACTGCCTCCTGTTGGTGGCAAATTGAATATGAAATTCTTAACTCATTTATATGCAGATAATCCTGATATTTTCGCTGCTCTTTTAGCTGAGGTCTTTAGAACGACTCAGCCCGATGAGCTCTTAAGCTATGCGCACTTTCATAAGACGCCGTTAACATTGCCGCCAAGAAACTTTTTGGTCTCGCAAATTCCATTCTCAATTTATGCCGTTTTACCGCCGGAAAAACCATTGCCTGATTTTTTACAACTACACAAGGTTACACCACCACCTGAGATTGAGCCTATACTTGTATGATTAGAAGTAAGTTATTACTGTTTGTATTCATATCTTTGGCTGTCAGTACGGCATCTCTCGTTTTTGTAAAAACGATCCTCGACCCTGAGGCAATGAAGCACACGGAGCCTGAGAAGGTTGAAGACACTCTTGCTCGCATTTACCAAAACTTCCTGCATAGGACCAAGTATTCTTACGAAAAAATTCTGGAATCCGGCACAGACTATTCTAATCAAGAAAAGGTGTTTATTGAGCTCACGATGAAGATGAGGGATTTAAAGAAGATTGGCGGACCTGATTATATAAGAATACAAACTGAGCTTGCCGAGGAAATCAGAAAAAACAAGGAGGCTTTTAAAAGTTTCTATATTAAAGCCACCAAAACTTCACCTGATGAACTCAACAAGCTCATCGAAGCTCGAAGCAAACAATATGATATCGTTCTAGAGGGGGACGATTAGCGGTCTTTACTCTCCGTTAACATGCGTCCGTCAGTAGCACTAATAATGTATTCCATTTTTTTGCCGTCCTCATGACCTTCAAATTCGTAAATCCAGCCATGTTTAATGGATTTTTCATAAGACCAATCTCCGGCAGGATTTTTACCAGCTTTTTGCAAAGCCGCTAGAGCAGCCTCTAAAGTAAGATGACCATTTGAAGGATTAAATACATCACCTTCGTGCGCAAGATCACCGGAAGCCTCATCGACGGCTCCATCGGAATCTAATTCAACTTCAACGACAGTATTCTTAGCAGTTTTAAAGTCAAATTCATTGCCATCTTCTTTTAAGATTTGAGCGCCAGGTACAAACTTAGCAGCGGCCTCTTTATTTACACGTGCATAAGCCGTAGATCCTACGATAACCGCAGAGAACAGTACAAATGCCTTCAAAGTAAAGTTATGAAGTATCGATTTATTTTGCATAGAAAAACTCCTTTTTATTAAGGAATTTATCTATGCAATCTAAAAACGTCATTGGAAGTTTTAACTTGTGCGAATAATTAAACAAACGGCGAAGACCGAAGCTCTGGCGAGTGGATTTTCGCTTCGATCAAAGCGCAAGGGCTGAGGTATAGTAACCTATCCGAAGCCCGCCACTACGAATGATTGCATTGCATGAAGACCCGAAGCTCTGACGAGTGGATTTTCGCTTCGATCGAGGCGCAAGGGCTGAGGCATAGTCAACCTATCCGAAGCCCGCCGCAACGAAGAGCGAAGCGAAAAGCCGCCGTCAGCAAGCTAGGCGTGCGTAGAACCATGACAACATCGGATCAATCTCAATGGTGTTATACACATTGATATCTTCCAAGTGGAATGGATTGTAAACAGGATCGAGCAATAGATCAGATGGACCTAAGTTTACGATTTGTTTTACGTCGTGTTTTTTGATTAGACGAACGATCAACTTATCTGCTGTGTCGGCTTCGTCGATTTTTCTTGATTCAGCCATTTCAAGAGAAAGTTGATTGAATTCGTAGATGTAAAATTGTGTTGGCTTGCGATTCATCATTTGAATGACTTGGATGTCTTGGTATTTGCTTTCTGAAAGAACTGGAAGGTCTGTTTCAGATCCTTCGAGATCTTGGAACCAAACTGATCTTACAAATTCGTCGATGTAGCTGAATCCTAAGCAATGTTC
>JAEYZS010000297.1 GCA_023427925.1 Pseudomonadota bacterium
CTTCGAGGTGGACAGCATCGCCCTTCTTCAATTCACCTTCTGTAATGGTTATTGAATGGAAAAATGCGTTTCCAATTTTCACACAGTTTGTGACATCAAATTTCGCGCTGCTAGATTTTCCGTGACCAACATCGCCGACTTGACCTCCACCTTCTGCATAGAACGGGGTTCTGTCGACAACCAAAAGGCCTTCTGCTATACCCAGCTTTTCTACAATCTTTTGACCGTCAGACATTGCGAGGACTTTTCCATCGGCACTCAAAGTTGTGTAACCCACAAATTCCGTCGCAGGAACTTTTTGAGAGTGAGCGATCAAGTGGCCTTGCTCAATTGCAAGGGTTTGTCCTTTCCAAGAAGCTTGAGATCTCTTTCGAGCTTCTTTCATGTTCTTTTCAAAGCCAGCTTCATCCACTTCAAGACCTTGTTCCACACTCATAAGACGAGTGAGGTCCACAGGGAATCCATAAGTGTCGTAGAGTTTAAATACGAAATCTCCAGGAAGAATCTTTTTCTTTTCCGATTTTAATTTTTGGATTTCTTTATTAAAGATCTCAGTTCCTTGGTCCAAAGTTTTAAGGAACGATTCCTCTTCTGATTTTACGGTTTTTATGATGAGACTTTTTTGTTGTGTGAGTTCTGGATAAGCTTTTCCCATATGAGAGATAACTTCTTCGACAACTGGAGTGAGGACCGATTGATTTGTAGAAAGCTTTCTGCCGAAACGAATTGCGCGTCTTAAAATACGTCTCAAAACATAGCCTCTTCCATCATTGGCTGGCATCACACCATCTGCAATCAAGAAGCATGCAGCTCTAGCATGATCTGCTATCACTCTCATTGCTGTGTCAAGTTCAGGACTTTGATTGTATTTTGCTCCGCCGATAGACGCAGCTTTTTGGATGAGCGGTTGAAAGAGATCGGTGTCATAGTTCATGTACACACCTTGCATAACCGCCGCGATTCTCTCTAGGCCTGCACCTGTATCTACAGATGGCTTCGGAAGTGGATTGAGTTTTCCAGGAGACTCTTCAAAGTACTGCATGAATACGAGGTTCCAGATTTCTACGTAACGTTGGTCATCTTCACCAAATTTTGCATTTGGATCTCCTGAAGAACCTGCACTAGGGCCATGATCATAGAATATTTCCGTACAAGGTCCGCACGGACCAGTATCGCCCATTCTCCAAAAATTATCTTTTTCACCTAATCTAAAGATTCTATCTTTTGGCACGCCTTCTTGCTTATGCCAGATTTCTTCAGCTTCATCGTCTGTTTCAAAAACAGTAACGTAAAGTTTATCTTTTGGAATTTTCAATTCATTTGTTAGAAAATCCCAAGCAAACCGAATTGCATCTTTTTTAAAGTAATCACCAAACGAAAAGTTTCCGAGCATTTCAAAGAAGGTGTGGTGACGGGCAGTAAGGCCAACTTGCTCGAGGTCATTGTGTTTACCGCCAGCGCGCACGCACTTTTGAGAGGTCGTTGCTCTTTTGTAATCTCTTTTTTCGTAACCTAGAAATACGTTTTTAAATTGGTTCATTCCGGCGTTGGTGAAAAGAATAGTATTGTCGCCCTCAGGGATAAGCTTTGAGCTTTCAACAATGGAATGGCCATTTTTTTCAAAATACTTCAAAAATCTTTCTCTAATTTCAGAGCTCTTCATTGGCGTCATGTTCTGTCTTTCAATTATAGGCTATTGGCATGGATGACGTGGTTGATGGTCTGATCCGCATAGCCTCTGTTGGTCAAGTAACGATAAATATCCTGTTTTTCTTCGATTGTGTAGGGAGGATTTTTCTTGAGGTGCTTAAGGGCCAAGCTTTTGGCTTTTTCAACTTCCAACTCCCAATTTGGATGGACGCAGGGGAGCCCTTTGGATTTTAGATACTGATTGATATACAAAATGCCTTTGAATTTACGATTGAGCTGGTCTGAAACATTTTCAGCAAGTTTCGTTGGCTCGATCATGAGCCCTTGTTCTTGAGCAAGCTCAATACCCTCGTCGATATCTTCTGGATCGAAATCTTTCATAGAAAGTTTGGTGCGAATTTCTTTTTCTGAATGGTCGCGAACTGATAAATAATCAACGATTTTATCGAGTGCTGACTTTTTCTTTGCTCTAAACATAAGACCTCTTATTCTCCGCCATTTTTGATAAAATTCCCAGAGTTTTCTCTTTAATTTGAGACAGATTAAAGTCATACTTTGGGAAATATGAATCAAAAAAAATTAATATCATTGTTGGCCACAGGTTTTGGCGCAGGACTGTCACCCAAAATGCCCGGGACAGTGGGAACGCTTGCGGCAATACCTCTATGGTATTTACTCTATTTAACCGGACCTTACGCCTACATGGTCATAACGTTTTTTCTCGTGATAGCGGCGATCTTTATTTCAGATGCTTATGAAAAAGATCTTCCAAGTCACGATCGCCCAGAGATTGTAATCGACGAAATCGTTGGATTTTTGATCACAATGACTTGGCTACCTTTTTCTCTTACTTATTTAGTGTTAGGCTTTGTCCTGTTTAGAGTGTTGGACATTTGGAAACCTTACCCTATTCGATACTTAAATGACAAGGTAAGGGGCGGCTTCGGAGTAGTAATCGACGACGTAGCCGCAGGCTTAATAGCCAACATAATCCTACAACTTGTGACGCAGCACTAAAGGTGAGCCGCACCTTTCGTCTAGCCTCGCATCAAATTAACGCAAAGCTAGACAAAAGGTGCGGCTCACCTTTTGGAGAAGATGATGGATAGGGTATTGGAGCTTTTTAAAATATTGAAAGAGAAAGGTGCTACGTTTGGTGCTGCCGAAAGTTGCACTGGTGGACAGTTTTCGGCCAAGATCACTGAGGTTCCGGGTAGTTCCGAGTTTTTTCTTGGCGCAGTCATTTCCTACGCCAATTCGGTAAAAGAAAAAGTATTGGAAATCCCTGAAATTGATCTTAAAAATCATGGCGCCGTCAGCCAAGTTGTCGCAGAAAAAATGTCTAGGAATGTGCGAGATTTGTTGAATTGCACGTACTCAATTAGTATTACTGGTATTGCCGGTCCGGGGGGCGGATCGCAAACCAAGCCAGTTGGCACTGTATGGTTCGGAATTAGTGGCCTAAATTTTGTAAAGACAGAGATGAAACAATTCACTGGTGATAGATCACAGGTGCAAGAAGCAGCCGTGAACTATGCACTAGAGCTATTAATCCGCAACATTCAAGAATCCTGAACGACTCGGGATTCTTCTCAACAAAACATAAATTAACAAGTCTTAGAGTTCGGGTAACGAGCACTGAAGACCAAAGGAGTAGTATTCATGGCAATTCAAACAACAAATTCAGACAAACAAAAAGCATTGGAACTTGCGCTTTCTTCTATCGAAAAGCAATTCGGTAAAGGCTCAATTATGAAATTGGGCGGTGAAGGCAAGCTTAATGCTGGGATTCAAGTGATCTCAACAGGATCTCTTGGAGTGGATGTTGCTCTAGGAATAGGTGGACTTCCAAAAGGAAGAATTGTTGAGGTTTACGGACCTGAGTCTTCTGGTAAGACAACTCTAGCTCTTTCTGTAATTGCACAAGCTCAAAAAGCAGGTGGAGTTGCCGCGTTCGTAGATGCTGAGCATGCACTAGACGTGGGCTATGCAAAAAAGTTAGGTGTTAAAATTGAAGATCTTTTGATCTCTCAACCAGATACAGGTGAACAAGCATTAGAAATCACTGAAACGCTTGTAAGATCAGGCGCAGTAGACATCCTTGTTGTTGACTCTGTGGCAGCTTTAACTCCAAGAGCGGAAATCGAAGGTGACATGGGTGATAGCCATATGGGTCTTCAAGCTCGTTTGATGTCACAAGCTCTTAGAAAACTAACTGCAATCATCAACAGATCTAACACAACCGTGATTTTCATTAACCAAATCCGTATGAAAATCGGTGTTATGTTTGGTAACCCAGAAACAACAACTGGTGGTAATGCACTTAAGTTCTACTCTTCAGTTCGTATGGACGTAAGAAGAACCGGCGCTATCAAAAACGGTGATGAAGTTGTTGGTTCAAGAACTGCGGTTAAGATCGTAAAAAACAAAATGGCTCCTCCATTTGCAAGAGCAGAATTTGATTTAATGTATAACGAAGGGATCTCTTTAGTGGGTGAAGTTTTGGACTTGGCTTCTGAAAAGGGCATCGTTGAGAAGTCTGGAGCTTGGTATAGCTACAATGGCGAAAGAATTGGCCAGGGCAGAGATGCTTCTAAGACCTACTTAAGAGAAAACCCAAAGCTTTTAGAGGAATTAAGATCCAAAGTTCTCGAAACTTACGGAATCAATCCTGGTGGCGGAAAGACTGCTGCTCCAGCTCCTCAGACTGAATCTACAGAAGATGCATTGGCAAAAGCTGTAGCGAAGAAAAGAGCTAAAAACTAATTCTTAACCTTCACACGACAGCTGCTACCGGTAACAAAAATATCGGTAGCAGTATTTTTAGACTTCAAATAAGTATCGCCAACTACAACTGTAGACACTTCGTTATGTTGAGTGGTTCCTACTGAAAAATTATCTTCTCCAAACGTGCTCTCAATACCCGAAAACAAAAACATTCTCTCAGGGTAGAGGCGGCCATCATCTGGAATAAAAGTGACGACAGAAAAAGGATGAACCGGATCATTAAGATAAGTGGCTTTTAAACCTTTAGACAGAACAACCTGGGCAATGGAGCTTAACTCGTTCAGCGTTGAAATGGATCTAACATGCTCATTGATAAGCTTGTATTTTGAGACCCATTCAAGCGCAGAGTAACTGCAAA
>JAEYZS010000022.1 GCA_023427925.1 Pseudomonadota bacterium
CACTTTGCGAGCTCAATTATACATCTCATAGATGTAAGGATTTTGCACTCATGGAATATTTGAAAACGTTGCACGACGACGAGTTGGTTCTTTTTACCGACGGGTATGATACCATTTTTCTCGGCAACGAAGAAGAGATCTTCATTAAGTTCCAACAATCTTCTTATGATATTCTATTTTCTGCTGAAATGATCTGCTGGCCAGACAATGCTTTGGCAGACCGTTACCCAAAAGTAAACACTCCATATCGATACTTAAATTCCGGTGGTTTTTTGGGCAAGGTAAAAGCTCTGAAGAAATGTCTAGCCCAGGAAATTGTTACAGAGTCTACTGTGAAGTACCCCTTTAGTAATCAAATTTTTTGGACAGAACTATTTCTAAAGAATAGATCCACAATTGGACTAGATGCACAGTGTCGTATTTTTTGTTCGATGGCGTCGTATGAAGACTTAAAGACAAGTGAGACAGGTAAATTCGATTTGAAGCAATATTACCAGACGAAACTGACTTGGTTTGTCAGAAACTTCACTGTTGAAAACAACAGAATAAGATCCAGGCTGACAAACGAGTATCCCTGCCATTTTCACTTTCAGGGCTGGTCTAAGTTGCTTTTTGAGGAAGTGGTTAAAGGAATATACTTGGAAGGCGTGACCACCGAAAGATTGCTTTGCGAGTTAGTAAAATTAAAGGAGACGTTCCTAAAAGAGTGATTGACTATGGAAGTACTCCCTAGGATATCTTTTTGCACAACATGCATGAACAGACTTCATCATCTGCAGAGTACATTTTTGAAAAACATTCAAGATAATATTAGGTACAACAATATTGAATTCGTATTACTAAACTACGGAAGCAAAGACAACTTGGATGATTGGGTTTATAAACGACTAAAGTCTTTGATTACAGAAGGAACAGTTGTTTATCTAAAGACAGAGGAACCGAAATACTGGAATGCGGCTCATGCAAAAAATATTGCAGCGATTTACTCGAGCGGTGATGTCATTTGTAATATAGATGCGGACAGTTTTGCCGGATCGGATTTTGCGATGTACGTGAGCATGTATTTTAAAAGGCCTGGTCAATTTTTTTTATCGGGAAGAATTCCGGCAATACCAAGTGATTGTATGGGGCGTAATTGTATAAGGAGGAAACATTATTTCGATGTGCGGGGCTATGACGAGAGAATTCTCGGATACGGGTATGAGGATCAAGATATCTATTCTCGATTGAGAGCGTCTGGAATAAAGGAAATTGAAATTGATAGAGTTTATTTGACAACAATAAATCACTCAAATTTCGATCGGGTCGCCCGTACCATTTTTTTTGATGAGGTTGAGTCAATTTTAGTATCTGAGGCGAGTCAACAAACGGGAGTGCTAATTTTCAAAAAAGATTTTCAATATGAACATTTCGTTTTAACGAAGTTCATGGATTCCGCAAGAATAGATGAAGATAGAAGCGAGAGGGGAGTTTGGAGGGAGCATGATAAAGACGTAAGGATGTTGTCTGAAATAAATAGTCGCCGTTCAATCAAATTGGAAGGTGTCGGACCAGACTGCTATTTTTATGGTGGGTCAGTCTATAGAAAAGTAAGTGACTCGAATATCAAGAATACTAATGTTCTTTTCCACTGTCAGCTATTGACAAATCAAAGAATATATCGTGAAAACATTTTGAACCGTAATGCTATAGTTAACTCTGCCGGATTTGGACTCGGTGAAGTTCAAAAGAATTTCCGCTAGGTAGTCTAATAACTTTATGTTGGAGGATAGACGCTCATTCAGAACAATATCCTACTTAATATGAAGTTAGTCGAAGTTTAGTTCTTACGTTAGGTTTTAAGTTGAAAATCGACAATAAATATGCTATTTTTCATTGTAATCTGAATACTTCGTTTCAGAACCGGCTCTGAGTTTGTTAGGTTTATCGAATTATCATGAATATTAAAACTAATCAAGTACCTGCGATTTTATTCCTAACTTTTATATCTCTAATAGGAGTGTGGTCAATTAGGGCCATATCTCCTCCAGAATATGTCAATAAGTCGAAGGATGAAACGTTGTTTTCGGCAGAGGAAGCTTTTGAGCATGTGAAAGTTATTGCAAAAGCTCCTCATAGCATTGGCACTTCGGAGCTGGGGGCTGTAAAAGAATACATAGTACAACAGTGCATTGAATCTGGTCTAGCTCATCAAATCCAAAGCTCGACAGTTTCTGCCAATTATAATGGTTTTGTAAGAGCTGCTAATATTTCTAATATAATCGTATATAAAAAGGGTACGCTGAGTTCGGGTGCGGTATTGTTGATGGCTCATTACGATTCGCACATTAACTCGCATGGTGCTGCGGACAATGGGTCGGGAGTCGCTACCTTAATTGAGGTAATGAAAATCCTAAGTAAGAAAGCATTAAAAAATGATGTGATACTGTTGTTCACAGATGGTGAGGAAGTTGGCTCGTTTGGTGCTAAGGCCTTTGTCGAGGAAAACGAACTATTTAAGCACGTTAAAGTCGCTTTAAATCTGGAAGCAAGGGGGAGTTCGGGCATAACTCAAATGTTTGAGACAAATGCGGAGAATGGATGGATAATTAAGCAATATTCTACTGCTGTTAAACACTCATATGCGAACTCGCTAAATTTTGAAATCTATAAACTTTTGCCACACGACACAGATTTTAGCGTTTTTAAAGATAAGAATGTTACTGGCTTGAATCACGCATTTGTTGGCGAGTTCGAAAATTATCATAGTGTACGAGACATTGCTCAGAACTTGAGCTTGCGAAGCCTGCAACATCAGGGGGATAACGCCATACAACTTGTTGAGCATCTGAGTCAAATTGACTTGAGCCAAACTAGCGGGCAAGAAGTTACTTATTTCAACATTTTTGGACCTAGTCTTGTTTATTATCCCGCACTAATAAATTCCTACTTCTATATTGCTATCTGTATGCTCTTTTGCGTTATTACTTTTTTGGCACTTGCGAAAGGGAAACTTTCGATACGGGGTGTTCTAATTAGTTTGTTGGTATTTTTTGTTCTTAATGTATTAGCTGTTATTATGTGCAGTCTGTTTATTAGAGGGCTGGTTTGGAAATATCCCATGCACCAGAACACGCCATTTGATAAATACGCGTCATATTTTTATTTGGTTGCTTGTATGGCTATTGGATTAATGGTCTTTGTATGGCCATTGAATTGGTTAATTAATAGGTATGGAATTCTTTCTGCTCAATTTGGATCGTTATTAGTGATTTTTCTTGAATTGAACATACTTCGATTCACAATGCCATCAGCCCAATACTTACTTTCTCTGCCTTTAATTTTCATTTTGTTTGGACTAATTGCTGTTATTTTATTCCATGCTAGATTAAAGCCTATCTGGATCGACACATTTTTTTTTGTGGCGGCGGTTCCTTGTGTTGTATTATTAGCCCCCGCTGTTTCGCTACTATTCGAAGTTTTCGGGATAAGTGTGATTTCACCTGTAATGTTGCTTTTCAGTGGTGCGATTGTAGTTTTTTTAATGCCGTTAATATACAGCGCCGCTCCTGGCGGGCGTTATCGGTACGCTATTGCTGGATTTGTCATATTTCTGGGATCAATTTTTTGGGGCCATACTAAGGTAAAGGATCTGAGCAGAAACCCTGATAGTTTCTTTGTGTATTATGAGGCGGATTTAGATAAACCAAGCACGAGTTGGATTACTGATCGGGAAGTCAACAGCAATTGTGCCAAGGTTTTTTTTAAAAACCCGAGATATGAAAAAGGCTTGGTGGTTTCGGATGCACCTTTTTTGGAATTCGCTCCACCCGAATTGACAGTTTTATCTGAGACGACTGATAGTTTTGTTCGAACTTTGAGAGTTCATTTGTCAAATCCGAGAAAGTCGCTATTGATGCGTATCTCATTCGATGGCTTAGAAGTACGGAATATTAAATTTAATGATAGGAGGGTGGAGGAAATTCCTGGAGAACGAGGTATTGTTTTGTTTAGTTATTATGGGGTAGGTTCCGAAGGTTTTACATTGGATATCGAAACAACACCAGGCACACTTCAACTGCTGGTAGAAGATTTCTCATCAGGATTGCCCGTGTTTCACGACTTTAAGATTGGTGACGGATGTATCCCCGCACCTGGTTACAGTAGCAACACAACAAGAGTAAGAAAGGCATTTCGTCTCTAGTTCGCCAGTTCAAGAATGTTTGTCAACGAATAGTCTCAGTAAAGATCAATTTTGTATTGAAATGAAGAAATTAACTTACCCTTTGCATCTCGCACAAGTAGATATTTACTATGACCAACTTGTTCACAGTAGGAGTCCTCATTATAATGTTGGAGGTTATATTAAGATCAAAGGCAATTTAAATAAAGATCGACTGATAGAAATTGCATCATATGTGCCGAAAGTATTTGATGTTTTTAAAATGCGATTTACGGAAAACAAAGACGGCGAAATATTATTTATGGGGGTTTATTGCCGGATCTCGATTTCAGAGATTGATTTTAGTGACCAGATAAACCCAGCAAGTTCAGCTTTGAAGTGGATTCAAGATAGATTCAATATTGCATTTCAATTCTCCGAATCCTGTCCTCCTTTTGAACAATGTTTGTTGAAAATTGATACCGCAGAATATTGGCTTTACAATAGATGCCATCATCTTGTTACTGATGGATTTGGATTCACAGTCTGGGCAAAGTACTTGGCTTTAGCTTATAGAAATTCAAATGAAATTACCCTTCATCCTCATTATTTGAATGAAATTGACTCGTCAATTCGCTACTTAGACTCAAATGAATACAATCGGGATAAGAAATATTGGAATGCTAAGCTAACTAGTCTTCCCGAAAGACTTCTTGAGCGGAAGTACTCTCCGCAAACTGCAGGCAAGCATGCGAGTCATAGCTTTAGTTCTGTTTTGAATTCGAAACTACGAGCACAACTTGATGAATTTTGCTTGTCGACTAGCTTTAATTTGCAACAGGTCACGATAGCTGCAGTTGCAGCGTATTTTGGAAAGACTACACGTCGTACTGAATTCGTTTTTGGAATTCCTGTGCATAGACGAAATAA
The DNA here is from genome assembly GCA_023427925.1 of Pseudomonadota bacterium. Taxonomy (GTDB): domain Bacteria; phylum Bdellovibrionota; class Bdellovibrionia; order Bdellovibrionales; family JAEYZS01; genus JAEYZS01. The sequence continues at coordinate 5,072 of JAEYZS010000022.1, forward strand.
TAGGCGTGTTCAGAAGATCATGGGATCCTTCTCGGGAATAATTCCCTTTGTATGTCAGTATTCAAGCCACTCGAAGTCATCTGACTTTTTGCGATATATCAAACGAAGCCAAGCGTCCGATTATCGTTATCATAATTACTTAATGAGCCACTTAAATCGAGACTTAGGGAACACATCGAAAGATGGAAGTTTGTTTGACGTTGTGATAAGCTATGAGCGACTTGACTTCGACGTTGATTTTGGTGATGATGTTTACTCGGAGGTTGTTCGCGTAACAAGTGAGCATGAGATCATTCCCTTGACAGTAACCTGGAGAGACTTTGGAAATAATCAGCCTCTTCAACTACATTTGAATTATCACGCTGAATTCTTTTCAGATGAAGAGATTAAGCTAATTGCTGATAGACTCATTTACATTATCGGACAGCTCATTGATGGAGCATCCCTTACTATGGATCAAATTGAGATTATCCCAGCCGCCGAATTGGTCAAAATTCGAAAATTCTCCTATGGTAGAGAAGAAATCGCCTACTCGGATACTCTAGATCGATTAATTGAGCACAGCGTTTCTATGTTTCCGGATTCAATTGCAATTTCATATCAGGATGAACTTTTGTCTTACGGAGAACTGAATCAAAGAGCGAACCAGTTTGCGAGGTATCTAATAAGCCGCGATGTAGGTGCTGGAGACTTGGTTGCCATTTTTGCCGACAAGAGCCTGGAACTTGTGATAGGAATGCTTGGAATCATAAAAGTTGGCGCTGCGTATGTTCCGATTGACACAAGATACCCTATCGATAGAGTTCGTCTAATTGCTTCAAACTGTAATTCAAAAGTAACCGTAATTTCGAGCGATACCGGATTACTATTGGAGGGAGCAGGTGAAATAATTGATTTGAAGGAAGACTGGCAAACGGTCGCGAAATTTCCAAAACACAATTTGCATCGCGACAATAATATAGAGCAGTTATTCTATGTGATCTATACGTCTGGATCAACGGGTATCCCAAAAGGTGTGCGTGTTTCTCAGCGCGGCGTTGTTAATCTACTTTCTTGGTACATACGTGAGTTTAGCTTGTCGGAGAAAGACGCCAACCTCGTTGTGGGATCGTTAGGTTTCGATCTAACCCAAAAGAATATTTTTGCGTCCTTGATTGTTGGTGGAGTACTAGTGTTCCCAAAAACGAACGATTTTGATGAGGAGACAATTACTGACTTAATATTGCAGCGTAACATTACGGTGGTTAATTGTGCGCCAAGCATGTTTTATCCTTTGGTTCAAAAAGATGAGCATATCGACAAACTGAATTCTCTGAGACTTCTAATCTTGGGTGGCGAATCAATACAAATCAGGCAGTTTAAGAAATGGACTAGTAAAGCTAAGTACAGTTGTGAAATCGTCAATACTTATGGCCCCACGGAGTGCACTGATATTGCGACGTGTTATCGAATCAAGGAGATTGACGGTATCATTTTGCCGACAATTCCAATTGGGCATCCAATATTCGGTACGAAGGTTTTTATATTAAATGGAAATGAAGAGCTACAGCCTTTGGGTGTATTAGGGGAAATCTACATTGGGGGCGCAGGTGTTGGTCTAGGTTATTTCAATGATGAAGTCTTGAATAGTGAAAAATTCAAATTCATTTCTATATGCGGAGAATCCCATAGGCTATATAAAACTGGAGACTTTGGAAGAATGAATATGGCGGGTGAAATAGAGTACTTGGGACGTCTCGATCGCCAAGTCAAACTAAGAGGATACCGCATTGAGCTGGGGGAAATAGAGCAAGTACTTCGACAGCATAGTTCAATTAATCTGGCGGCAGTTCTTGTTAACGACGAGGGTAAGCACGAAAAGTTGATTGCATTTGTAAGTTTCAGCGGTACTTTTGAGAAGGGGAGTCTAATGGCCTTTTTGAGGAAAAAACTTCCGCCATACATGATACCGCAAGAATTTATTCCCTTGGACGAATTTCCACTAACACCGAACGGCAAGATTGATTACGGTAGACTCAGCGGCTTTGAGCGAGAAAATTACGAGGAGGATTTGGCTCCGAGCAATATGATTGAGAAGCAGCTGTGTGATATTTGGGCAAGCGTTCTAGGCGTTCAAAATATCGGCGTTAATTCTGACTTTTTCGATTTCGGAGGGAATTCTCTCACGGCAGCAAGGATTGTTTCATTGGTAAATAAAAAGTTTCAAATTAAAATTCCGGTTGAGTACATATTTGATCACTCTTCTATTCGGCGATTTGCAGCGGGCTTGAATGACTTTAGTTTTTCTCCGAGTAGGGTGTCCTTTGAAAACATAGAGTCAACAGCTAATTTGCCTTTGTCTTACGAACAGGAAAGACTCTGGATCATTGATCAGCTTGAAGGGACAACTCACTATATCATACCGGTTGTACTACGGGTAGAAGGACAAATTAGCTTATCGGCCCTTGAGTTTGCTTTAAATGCTGTTTTGAGGCGACATGAATCCCTTAGAATGCTCATATATGAAGAGAATTCGATTGCTTTTCAAAAAATTTCGGAAAATGACCATTCTTGTTTGGAGTATGTCGATATAGGTCAAGAATTTCAATCCATTGCTTCAAGCCAGATCGTCGAGTCATTCCTTGCGAAGCCTTTTGATTTAAAGAAAGACTTGAAGCTAAGAGCCCTTCTGGTTGAGCACAGCAAAAATGTATATGACCTGGCAATTGCAATTCACCATATTGCATGTGATGGGCAATCATTAGTTATTATTATTAAAGAGTTGTTTGCTATTTACAATAGTTATTTGGATAGGTGTGAGCCTGAATTATCGACGTCGAATGTTAAGTTTAGCGACTTCGTTTTATGGCAAAAAGAGTATCTCGGTGAAAATGAAATAGAGAGAAAGTTATTCTATTGGAAAAATAAATTGGCAGGCATTAGACCTTTAAAATTGCCAACTCATTTTTCAGTTCCAGCCTCCGTCAGTAATAACAGTGATACTTTCACATTTTCGCTTAACGAAGAAATGCTATTGTCACTTAGTGATATATCTAAGTCTAATTCATGCACATTATTCATGTCGCTTTTGACATTATTCAAAATTTTTCTTCATAAATATACTGGACAGCAGGATATATCTATTTTAACTCCGGTCAGTGTTCGGGCGAACGAAGACTTAAAGGATGTCGTAGGATTTTTTGTAAATACAATTGTATTGAGAAGCGAAGTTAGAGGGAATTTGTCATTCTTGACTCTTTTGAAGCAAATACGAGAAACTTTTCTTTCATCCTACGAGTATCAGGATGTGCCATACAACAGAATTGTTAAGTGCATTTCAGATATGGATTTTCTAGATCACTCAATTTTCAATGTGATGTTTGCTTTTGAGGAGGATGAAAAATTGAATATTGAGGATGGATTTAAAGGCTGCGTGACTCGGCTTCAAAGTAATTCACACAATACAGCAAAATTTGATTTGACGTTTACTTTAAAAAAATTTTCGTCTAGACTTGATATCGTAGCAGAATACCGCACAGACTTGTTTAGCCGGGAAACTTTAAAAAAAATGTGTGAGCATTTTAGGCAACTAAGCGTCAATGTTATGCGGAGTCCAGAACTTCCAATTTCTCACTTAGATATGCTTCTTGAAGATGATTTTGAAATAATTTCATCGAGTAATGAATTGTGCCAGTCAAAATATCAGGAAACGGCGACAATCCTAGACTTATTTGAGAGGCAGGTTTCACAACTGCCTGACAGAGTTGCGGTTAATTTCGGCGACATCGAACTAACATTTTCAGTTTTAAACGAGAGGGCAAATCGACTTGCCAACTATTTAAGGGCCTTGGGTGTTACTCGAGGTTGTTTAGTCTGTCTCTGTATGGACCGCAGTGAAGAAATAATAGTTGCAATATTAGCGATACTTAAGACGGGCGCTGCATATGTTCCTATCGATCCCGAATACCCGGATGACCGGATTATTGCTATATTGAAAGATACAGATGCAGGCTTCATTCTCATCGATAAGTCGGTTCATTGGAAATATGATTGCAAGATCGTTAATCTCGGTGACGAAATCGATGCGTTAAAGATTCAGTCTCAATCCTCCGAAAACCTAAAGGTTGACATCCGAAGTAACGATTTGGCATACGTTATCTATACGTCGGGCTCGACAGGAAGGCCGAGGGGAGTTATGGTTGAACATCGGAACGTTGTTAGACTACTGATGGTCGAGAACTCTCCTTTTGACTTCAAGCCTGATGATACATGGATAGTTGTACATTCGTTTTGTTTCGATTTCGCTGTTTGGGAAATATTTGGCGCTCTTTTCTTTGGAGCACGAATGGTAATTGCCAGTAACAGAGAAATAATGGATGCCTCAATGCTGAAGACAATGGTTTATGACCACTGCGTTACTGTCTTGAATTTGACACCCAGCTTATTTTATACGATAAGTGAGGAAATTATTAAGGGCACTGATGAGGCTTGTCTAAGGTTTCTCATTTTCGGTGGGGAATCCTTGAAAAAGTCGAAGCTCAAGGCTTGGAGCGAAAGATTCAAGAAATGTAAGATAATCAATATGTATGGAATCACAGAAACGACTGTTCACGTTACTCACTTTGAGATCAATTCCGAAAATCTTCTAGATGATAGAGATTTAATAGGTAGACCAATTCCGACCACTTCACTGTTTGTTATGGACTCCTTTGGGAAGCCAACGCCGGTTGGTGTTTTTGGTGAGTTGTGCGTAGGGGGCGCCGGATTGGCAAGAGGATACCTTAATAGTCCCGAGCTTACTGCCGAGAAATTTATTCTTGGAGGTTTTGGAGGTAAATTGGATACTGTTTTGTACCGCTCTGGCGATGTTGGAAGGCTTTTAGATAGTAGGACATTCGAATTTGCTGGAAGACTCGATGACCAAATTAGTATTCGAGGTTATAGAGTTGAGCCAGGTGAAATTGAAGCTACGTTGCTCATGTGCGAATATGTTGAGCATGCAATCGTGACTCCACAGGAATCGCACAGCGGCCTGCACTTGATCGCGTATATTGTTCCCAGAGGAATCTATAGGGAAGAACTTATTGTGGAATTTTTGGAAGGCAAGCTGCCGTCACACATGATTCCGAATTATTTTGTTGAAATCCAAGACCTTCCTTTAACTAACAATGGAAAAATAGATAAAAGATCCCTTCCGGTTGTCAATACTACCTCTGTACGAAGAGCGACTTATAGGTTCCCCGATAGTTTGGTAAAGGGGACTCTGGCAAGAATTTGGGAAGAGGTACTGGATGTAGGTAAAATAGGGTTGGACGATAATTTTTTTCATTTAGGAGGGGATTCAATTATGGCCATTCAGGTGGCAAATCGCCTCAAGCATCATGGTTTTGATATTCATGCAAATGATATCTTTGTTCATCAAACTATTGCAAGACTTTCCGAAGTCATAGAACAGAGCATCTCAAGTACACACAGCAACGAACAAGGAAAGTTAATTGGTGAATGTGGCTTGATTCCGATCCAGCATTGGTACTTGCGGAACATGAGGAGCGGGAGATCGCATTTTAATCATACTTTTCTACTTTGTATTGATAAAGACTTTTCAGAGGACGAGGTGAGGTTTGTACTAGAGGAATTAATTTCTAATCACGATTCGCTGACATTGAGATATCAAAAAGATGGAAGGGGATGGATTCAATATTATGACATGTTACCATCTGACTTTTTTAAAGTAGAGGATTTTGGAAAAATCAGAACGGACAATTTTGGAGATTCAATTGATAAGATCATTAATTCATATCAACAAGAAATAAATATTTCAGATAATGTTTTGATTAGAGTTGTTTTTATTGAAACACCAGAGACGGAAGTTTACAATCGTATAATTTTCCTAGTGCATCATATTCTCGTAGATGGCGTTTCCTGGAGAATTATTCTTGAGGATTTTGAGATGTTATTGCGTCAATTTAAGGTGGGTGGGAATCTTGATCTAGGTCCAAAGTCTACATCCTATAGACAGTGGTATGATGCTTTATCTGAATATGGTAGGAACCTGATTGAAACTGACCAGGTCTTTTATTGGGAACGTGTATTACAATCCTACGCTGAATTTCCAATTGATTTTTGCAGTAGGGCTGATGTGCTACAGCGAGATACTAAAAATATTGTAATTTCTTTAAATGACGCTGATACTCTCGCATTGACGAAGGCATTTGTTGGTGATACTGAGATTAAGGATGTTTTGATCACCGCTTTAGTTAAAACATTGTGTGAGTGGAGTAAAATGGATACAATAGTAGTTGGACTCGAGGCACATGGTCGTCATGATTCCTTATTTTCAGGATTGAACACAAGCCGCACTACCGGATGGTTCACAAGCATTTTTCCTGTTGCAATTACACAACCTCCAGAGACGGAAGGAATCAGGGATTGGATTAGTGCCGTAGTTAAACAATTATCCCACGTTCCAGATTACGGGATAGGCTATGGTATATTAAAATATTTTTATAATGCTTTTGGAGAGAGGTTAGATCCTGATTGGAATGTTCTTTTTAACTTTTTGGGCCGAGTTGACAATTCGATTAGTAGCGAAATTCTGCAGATTGCGCCAGAACGTGTAAAAAATAGTATTGGTGAATTCCATGTGGTGAGTGATAAGCTTAGTTTTACATCGCTAATAGAAAATGGGCAACTGAGTATTTATTGTTGCTATAGTACGGTGCATTATAAGCATGAAACTATTTCTAAGATTTGTAATTCTTGCCGAACAAACTTGCAGCTGATGATCGAGTAATATTGCGCCAAGGCATTTTTTTTTGCATTCCATAAAAACATGACAATTCTCTCTCTAAAAGGGCCGGTCTCGAAATTAATAAGTGAGTTACGATTCCTTGGTTTGGTCAAGAATAGTCACCTTAGAATTTCAATTTTGGGTGAAGCGAACTTTATCTTTATCGGAGAGAATATCTCGTGTAAAAAGAAAGATTGACTATTCCGGCGTAATTGACCCCCTAATCCGGGAAGCTGTAACCTTTCCTAAAAAGTACGACGGCGGCACCCGGCCGCACAAGCCGACACCGAGTATCCCAAATTCCAACACGGGATATACGACGACAATTAATACATTTAAGTGTAGCTACTCAGGGGAAGGTTACGTTCCCATCTTGAGGATGTTGACCGATCGCGGTACGAATACTGCGGAAAATCGGAATATCATGAGTAAGAGTTGTACCTGACCATCGAAGGCATTGAGCATTCGAAGACTAAGGTGAAGAGCCCTCAGAGCAACGGAATCTGCGAGCGCTTCCACAGAACTATACATGAAGAATTCTATGCAGTAGCGTTTAGAAAGAAACTGTACACGTCCCTGGAATCACTCCAGGAGGATCTGGATCAATGGATGAAGGAATATAATGAACAGCGAACGCACAGTGGAAAGTACTGCTATGGACGAACACCGTGGGAAACATTCCTTGCATCCAAGCAATTTGCGATCGAAAAGATGGTTGACGAAAAGTATGAGTCGGCATGAGCAGACGTTGTCATTTTTTCCTCATAGGCCGCAATCAGCTGCAAGCGGAAAAGTAGTCAAGGATGCCGATAGGCACTCGCGAAGCCCTTGACTTCTTTGGAGCGGCGGCTATCTTTGCCTTTGAGGAAAGAATGACCGACACCCTGACTGTCAGATCAAGTCTTAGCTATTACACATTATGCCAGTAGGCTAATTCGCTGGGATGTTTTTCCTTTCCTCTTTATTAAAGGTTATCCTGAACTTCAATTGCGACAGTTTCTTTTCTGAATTTGGTCGAAAACAAAAATCTTCATATTTCGACAACTCCTTCCAAATAATCTCTTCATCTACAGAAGCGGACGGTGTTAAGAAGAAAATCGCGGCACTTCTTCGAGTTAAGATGTTTTCGTAGGGCAATTCCCATTCGGCTATAAGTTCTCGTTTTGTGAGATCGTCAAGATGATTTTTGACTTCAATAATTTCCGGCACGTGCATTGATTTAGTCGAAGTTTTGATTACGATTCAATTTATTGACTTTCTGAATATTTTCCAACTAGGATTGATGTTTTGGTGACCCTGTGCCACTCATTTCGGGCGATGCCACTTTCCGTGGATTTGAATGATTTATTTAAAGTTTTTCTATTGATCTGCTGTTTTATCTGATGAGATCCATAGTATTTCAATGTGTTAGCTGTGTGGCCGACAACCTGGCACTGGGATGGGCTTATGTGTGGTATTAGTACAACGTTGCTAAAATGACTATATGCTGCGTCCCTGACAAAACATTTTCGAAAGTCAATTTTGAGTTTTGACACTTTTTATCGCCTCACCAGCGTTGCATATTATAACCCCTTAACAAATGTACTATCGACGAAGGGTGTATCTCGTTTCTAATAAGTGTATCCTAGTAGGTCGATGTCTTTCGAAAAGCGTATTTTTACTGCTTCTATGGTTTCTGGCGTGTAGATGGATTTGTAAGGCAAATGTCTTGAGCTATTTAAACGAAGCAGATTCTCTGGCTCTATTTTCAATATTTGGCACACTTTGTTAAAATCGTCTTGGAGCGTCTCATATCTTCCAACGAAATCGACTAGAGACGCTCCCTCTTGATCATAAACAAAATCGGATTGAAAATACGAATCAGAATATAGACACTGGTTATGAATTCTTAAGAAGTACCAAATCGCATCAAAATGCTCCATTTTGAAACGATACAGCGTTTGTCCTAAATAGGGGAAGTTGTAAAAAAAATTCGACAAGACCCAATCCCAAGGGTTCCTCACAAATGAGAATTTAAAATATGATTTCCATTCCTCGTTAGTGAATTGTTTTTTAAGAAGCGCAGGTCGAACATGTTTTAGGTTGTATGGCCTGCTGTGTGTCCTTCGCAGCCGAGCAAGTTCATTTTCAATGTTATTAATCACACTGGTGCCGTCATGATATTTTGAGAGGACATTTTCGATTGAAGTACTCCCAGTCTTACCGCACGCAAAAAAGATAAATTTGTTTTTGTGGGATATGATCATCTTTAATACAACTTATTTGGCTTTAAAAAAGTAACGCGTGAAGATATCAATATTTTCAAAGTTCATCAGTTTTTCTCAAAACCAGCCTTCATATTTCATTCTAACTCAGTTTTGGACAAAAAAAGACTAGATTGGCATTATTTAAATTTTTCTGAAATGCTTTCCAAAAAATCACTATCGATATCAATAGATTCAATAATATACCGTGAGTTCTCTTCCATTGAAGCAACAGTACAAAGATAGTTTTTCGGAACAGGCATGCGCTGAAAATGAAAGGTTGTTCCGTCAATTGTAGCAAAATTGGCAGCAACTTCAATTGCCTCTAGGTTTTTATAAAGACCGATCCCAATAGCCTTTAATACAGATTCCTTTCGAGTCCACAGTGTGAAGAACCGAACTTTGTCATTGTTAATCCAAAGTCGTTCGCTAGGAGTAAATATCGAGTCGAAGTCATTGATCCCAATATCCCTTATTTCCTCGATGTCGATGCCAATCCTTTGATTCAATGAAAAAGCCAAGATACAAACGTTTCCGGAATGCGAAATGTTGAAATCGAGGAATCGGTTTTCAAATGTCATGTGTGGTCTGTTAAAGCTTGTATAATCGATTGCTTTTAGATTGGCTATGCTCAAACCGGCGCGATTAATCTCGTGAAAAAGCATGAACTTGCCGATCAGGCTTAAATCTCGATCCGACTTTTTTACATACCTTTCTAGTCGACCAAATTCTTTTTTAGATAAAAGCTTAGGCCCTATCTCTCGAAAATGTTGGTCAAGACAAGTACCAGTCTTGGCGTAGATGACCTTATATCCGTTCAGCATAGGACAATAAAGTTTATACCTGAAGCTCAATTTAGGGAAAATTATTGAAAGTAATTCCAGATGAATAGTTAATAAACGACCTGCGTGATCTAATATGAATGTGTTTAAGTTTGAACCGATTGGGAATGGCAACAGGCAGAATCCTGAGGCGTTGAAAGTACAGCCAGGATGGACTTTAAAGTTTGAAATTCTTGAAGTCTACAAAGGGTTGAAATATGAGGATACTGCAATTACGGAGGTTTACTTTGACGGAATTGATGTTCATTAGTCTTTCAACATGAATTACACTAAAGAAGATATTGAGTGGATGAGGCGTACGAAGCGCCTAAAACTTTCTAAGCTTGAGACGCTAGAGCATTACTTTGTTGTCTTATTTCTCTCCTTTATTCCATTGTTAACCCTATACGATTTAATTAAAATCTGTTTAGGGACATATGAGGGTGTAAGGTCTGCCACTGAACTTGCTACTGCGCAGCTACCTTTTCTAGCCCTTGCATTGATCGCATATATTAACCAAAGAAGAAGATTGCGGTTTCGAGTGGTGCGGATAAAATATTCAGATGATGATTTTCGGGAGGCTGTGAAGAGAACTTGCGAAAACTTACAATGGAGAGTTGAAACTGATCGGCAAGGTATCTTTAGAGCTTTTAGAAGTTGGAATTGGACCAGTAGTTGGGGTGAAATGATAACTATCCTGCGGGACGAAAATACGCTTCTGCTCAATAGCATTAGCGACCCTAATCAAAAACCAACATTTTCTTCTTTTGGTTGGGATAAAAAAAATATCAATACGTTTCTTTTGAATCTTGCTCAAACGCTGCAAGGAATTGGTGCAAGTACATGGTTTGAAGATGCCGAGGCAAAGAAGTGGTATGCTAAAAGCTATATGCGTTATATCGCTTATTTCTGTTCGTTTGGGATGATTGCACTTGGAATTTTTCTTGTGTCAGAAGGCAAAATAGGCATGGCTGTCTGTCTTTTCGGCTTAGTTGCATTTTATCTCTACTCGGACCTAAGCTTTAATACTGAAGAGAAAAAAGTTATGAAGGATTAGGAACAAGAGTCAAGATGAGATTCTTATTTTCTTTCAAGAACAAGTATCGGACGAACCTTTCTGAGCAAGATGTTTACGAATGCATCAATCAATTAGTGGAGACTAAGTCAAGATTTTTGTTCGTCAGCATCCATCAATATTTCGGAGCAGTTTCTGAAGGTGAATTTACAGTCACTCGACAGAAATTTGATTGGTGGGGGATGATGAGTAGTAGACTAAAAGGCAGGGTGTTCAACGATGGCGGAACAATCATTCATACGCGGATTACCATTCCGTGGGTCATTGTTACAATCTTTCTATTTGTAACGGTCACCGCGCTTTTCGCCATTCTTAAAGCAGATGAGATGACCGTTAATGGTGAAATAAGACAAGCTGATTTCTCTTTGAAGGCAATGATGGTCTTATTTGTATTTCCAGCGTGTATGATCTCTTTGCCATCGCTATTCTGCCGGCTAAGTTGACTGAGCGTAAGATCGTCAAACTGCTGAACCTGCGAAGAACTCCAAAACATCGGCCGAACTTTGGGGGAGCTTACAAGTTCTGCATCGGTGAGTTTTGCTTTGGCCTTGTCGTCCTGATATTCTCTTCAGCTCGATACACCCACTGAGCGCCTGCGAGAAATTTTTGTTATCGTTAATTTGAATGGATAGCCGCGTGTGTCTGCCCTGATCGACATTTCACGGTAACTTTCATGGCTGGGATTGTTCCCTTCGCGCATCCATACACACATGCCGGTCACGATCCCAGCGGGATCACGCCGTCATAGTTCACGTCTTGAAAAGGAATCCACTGAAAAACAAAAAAGCCTTCGATCTTCGAAGGCTTTTTAATCGGCGTGATCCCGCTGGAGTTAACAGTTTCTTCCCAGGTTTTCCCATATTTTCCACATATTGTTCCAAAACCTCACAAATCATTGCCACTTTTTCCCGGACTTTCTCTTCAGCTTTGCCACTAAATTGCCACCTTATGTGAGGTTTTCAGAATAATTGCCACAAGATTGCCACGGAAATTGCCACAAGAATTCTTGAACGCTTTCTACCGTTGCGTTTGTAATTCCAGGCCGGATCTTGGAAATAGTATAGTGCGTGACAAGCAAAGACTGTATTTGAAGTAAAAATATTACTCTATGGAATCGAATGAAGAAGAATTGCCGAATCAAGATATGCTAGAGGAAAGAATTAAAGAACTTCTAGGTCTGTCTGATGAAGGATTTGACTTGTTCAACAAAGCAAAAGAATTGAACTTGACAGTTCAGCAGCAAGAGGAGGTAATGCCACTATTAGATATTTTAGAGTTTCTGCTTATAAAGGGTCGCTTTACAGACAGTGTTATTGAGAAGGCGAAAGGTGGTTCTCTCGAGAACTTACAAAGTGGCGCAGAAGCTTTCTTTGACGGCTTAGAATCATTAAGGGAAAGAACCACTGATGAGAATTTAAGAGCCGTTATTGATGAAACTTTGCAACGATATGAGAAGATTCTTTATCCTCCTTCCTCTTCCGAAGATGACGATGATGAAAAGATATAACCCTCTTTCTTTTCTGATAGTTTAAGAATTTAGAATCTGGTGCTGCTCAAATTAAGAGCGTTTTTGGAAGCTAACCTCCAAGTCGGTACCTCAGCTTTTCATTCAGGACCTCAATATGCAAATCTTTCCTTGCCGCATTAACTAGATCTTGATGCATTTCGGTTAGAAGTGAATATGTATTTGAGCTCACTTCGTTGTCGAAGTGGTAATGTTCCACTAAGAGTCGTTGACACTTAAATGAAAACTCATTATAGCGCTTAACAAAGTCATCTGGCAAGAACATTGCATATCCAAGGAATTGATTATCCATATTGTCGATCACAGGATTCAGCAGCCTAAATAGTTCCGGCATTCTTGTATCTACCCATGACTCCTTGTTTCCTTTAAATTCTGGCAACTCTTCAAGAATAAAATAGGACTTTTGCAAAAACTCGTAGGTACTGAGGATGGTTTGTTTGTAGGCTTCGATCTTGTTGGTAAACAAAATATCTTCATTGTTTTGAAGCCTAGAACGCCTGAGTTGAACAAATG
>JAEYZS010000144.1 GCA_023427925.1 Pseudomonadota bacterium
ATGCAGGATAGACAAGTTTTTTCAAATGCTTATTCTCCAAAGACAAGGGTTTCTTCGGGATCGAAGCTTAAGAAAACTGACTGATCAATTTGGATTTCTTTTAGGCCAGAGTCCACCATAACTCTCATATTGAAATCATCAATATCTACAGAAATCTCAGATTGATCTCCTCTGAAGATTTTATTTTTAACTTGTCCTTGTAATGTATTGAAGTTGTCTAGATTTGGATTGGTAGCAGAGATTTGGATATTTTCAGGGCGGATGTAAATCAAAGAAGTTGGAGAATCAGGTTCTTTTAATAATTTTCCTTTTATTCTGTGTCTTTGAGAAAGCTCGATGGTTGCGAGTGAAGACTTTCTTTCAATGATTTGGCCTTTTAGTTCTGTCATTTGCCCGACAAACTGAGCAGTAAATAGACTTTGAGGGTTTTCATAGAGTTCCTCAGGTGTATTCACTTCCTCTAATACGCCGTGATTCATTACACCGATTCGGTCGGACATGATCATAGCTTCTTCTTGGTCATGAGTAACAAAAATAAACGTGATTCCAAGCTTCTTTTGGAGTGCGCGAAGTTCAACTTGCATGTGTTCACGCATTTTTTGATCCAAAGCTGAAAGCGGCTCATCTAGAAGGAGAACCTCGGGCTCGTTAACCAATGCTCTCGCCAAAGCTACGCGCTGAGCTTGTCCGCCAGAAAGTGTTTCTGGGTATCTATCTGCAAATTTAGAAAGTCCTACGAGGCTTAAAGCGTCGTGAACGGCTTCCTTAATGTCAGCGGTCGATTTCTTTTTGATTTTTAGGCCAAAAGCTACATTTTCGAAAACGCTTAAATGAGGAAAAAGAGCGTATTTTTGAAAAACCATGTTAAATGGGCGCTCTTGGGGAGTTAATGTGTCGATTCTTGTATCGCCAAGATGAATCGTTCCAGCTGTCGCAGTTTCAAATCCAGCAATAATTCGAAGAAGAGTTGTTTTGCCACAGCCACTTGGCCCTAATAAGGAAAAAAACTCACCTTTTTTGATTTCTAGGTTAATTTCCTTCAAGGCAGTTTGACTTAAAAACTGTTTTCTAATATTCCCAATTTTTAAACTTTGGTTCAAATCAGCTGGCTTAGTCATAGGTCACGTAAAATAAAGAGGAATAAAGAAAATGTCGACACTAAAAAATGCTTTTGTTCACTTTTTTATGGTTATGGTTGTAATCGCTACAGTCGGTTGTACAAAGAAAGATTCCAACGAGGTGAATCTTGCAATTTGGGGCAGCTATTTAGCTCCCGAAATGGTTGAAAAATTTCAAAAAGAAACGGGAATCAAAATGAACGTTTCAAACTACACCTCAAACGAAGAGCTCTTGGCAAAAGTTCAAGCGGGTTCGGGGGGAATCGACGTGTCTGTTCCGTCGGACTACATGGTTCAAATCATGGCAAAATTAAATTTGTTAGAGCCTTTGGATATGGCTTTGATCACCAACAAAGACCACTTTGATCCAATATGGATGAATCAACCATTTGATCCAGGCAACAAGTTCTCTTTGCCATATGCTTGGAGCACGGCTGGTATCGCTGTAAACAGAGATCTTTATAAGGGTGAAATCAAAGACTGGAAAGACGTTTTTGAAAACCCAGAACTAAACGGAAAGTTTTCGCTTTTGGATGATGTTAGAGAGGTGATGGCAATGGCTCTCAAGTATCATGGAGCTTCTGTTAACTCTGTGGAAGTCAGCGAGCTAGAAAAGGCAAAGGCATTTTTGCTAAAGATCAAACCCAACGTAAAAATGTTCAGGTCAGACACTGTAGAATCGTTGGTGAATAAAGAAGTGGCTGTAGCCCATGCGTATTCGTCTGATGCATTGATGGCATCCGCTCAAACTAACGGGAAAATTGAATATATTTTACCTGCTAGCGGTGGGACCAGAGCTATGGATAATCTTGTGATTTTCAAAAACTCTAAGAATAAAGAAAATGCATATAGACTGATAGATTTCTTGTCGAGTCAAGAATCCAATTTAATGTTCGTAACTCGTTCCAAGGTGGGCCCGGTGCTCAAAACCACAAAAGAGGCTTTACCAGTAGAAATGAAGAACAATAAATCTTTGTTTCCAGAAGCAAAGGTACTCTCTCTCTTTGAAAATATTAATGATCTTGGCGAAAATACAAAGCTTTATGACGCAATTTGGACATCAGTGAAGTCAGAATAGGCATTTACCTTGAGCTTTAGACGGCTCAGGGATCATCTCGTTTTCAGTTAGAAATTAATATTGCAACTCCCTTAGTGATCAAATAGCTTTTTTGTCACTAAGGGAGGAATTTATGAAGTTTTTAATTTTATCTTTTGTGGCACTTTTTTCTGTCAAGAGCGTTGCAGGTATTGAAACTGGCAAATTTGCAGGGACTTCTGATAAAGGGGTTCAATGTCTGATTGAAGTGATTAGCTATAGCTATGAGAACAACGTGAAACACCCACTCAATGAAAAAGTCCATGTAAATGTTGAAGGTCAAGAGTGGACTGTAAAACATCCAGCTGTAATTACCATTGAAGAAGGCAAAGTAAGATTCGATCACAACTTTTTTGAAGCGGTAGTCCCAACATCAGTTGGAGCAAATTTTTTACAAATGACAATCAATCATGATGTAGAGCCTCATGCGCCGACGACATTCACATTGATCGAAGACAACTATCGCGACTCTACAAAATCTGTAAAGACAGTTTGTCGTAATTTAGCTCCAATCCAATAATATCGTAAAGTCATACTAAGAAAAAAAGCCAATCCTCAATGGGATTGGCTTTTGTTTTTAGAGAGAAATTAATATTTCAGATTAATAGCAGAATCGAGTGTCAGTGCCCCAATACCAACCGTATGGACCTGGTAAATATCCTGTGCAGCTTACAAATCCTACGCCAGTACTCCAAGAACAAGTCGGTCCGAAGGAACCAAAAGATTGTGCGCTATTTGCTCTACAAGAAATCGTGTAAGTAAAAGCTCCGTTCCAGCATGTGTTAAATGCAGAGCAAACTGGTGAATAAGCACGAACAGGTTGAACAGGGTATGTTGGTAGTGGGTAACCTGGTGCTGGATGGACCGGATAAACTGGTCGTGATGGATGACCACCATAAACCTGTGCACTGACGTTAATTGCTAAAAATATAGAAAAAAACACGAATATATGTAGAACTGACTTCATACCTAAAAACCTCCAAAACTAACTCACGGCCCGAACTTAACGTGATTGACACATTTTGGCAATTTGGCTTTGGAAACTTGTAAAAGATTCTGAGTTTTAGGTCCAAGAACCTGATATGCTTTAGCGAGTTTGGAATTATAGCAAAGAAAGCGGAGGTGCTTTTATGGCTCGAGAATACAAAAAACCATCGCCAGAGGATCTTAAAAAAAGATTGTCTCCCACCCAATACCAAGTCACGCAAGTGTGTGGGACTGAGCCTCCCTTTCAAAACGAGTTTTGGGATAATAAAAGACAAGGAATCTATGTTGACGTCGTAACGGGTGAGCCTTTGTTTAGTTCTATCGACAAATTTGATTCTGGTACTGGATGGCCAAGTTTTACAAAACCTATCAATAAGGATTTCGTCAAAGAAAATAGCGATACAAGCTATGGTATGACTCGAACCGAAGTGGTCTCAGCTGTCGGGGAATCACATTTAGGACATGTTTTTAACGATGGCCCTCGAGATCAAGGTGGACTGAGATATTGTATCAATTCCGCAGCTCTTAAATTTATTCCTAAAGAGGACTTAGAAAAAGAAGGCTACGGAGAGTACATAAATCTTTTCAAATAATATACTCCCCGCACTTTTGTTTTTACTTTAGTTGCACTCGGGATTTCGCTATTGCAGGCTTTTTAGGTGCAACTGTTCGAAGCCTGGTATTGGACACAGGAGCTGCAGTTCTATTGGTGTTATTAGAAACTACAGCACTTGTGCCGCTCGATGAAGAAGGCGGTCGAAGAGGACTTGAAGTATTTGATCGAATCGGAGCGGGCATTGCATCCGAGACAATCTCTAACTCACTGATGAAAGTCCAAGAAGAGTTTTTGAGGCGAACCCGTAATTCAGTACAAGCGACATTCAGCTTTTTTTCGTTCGTAAATACAAATTCGCCGTCTTTACGATCTACCCACGCTTTTTTCTTGTCATCGTATAGATCGGTCTGATCAACAATTCTCCAACCTCTCTCGGGAGTGTAGCAGCGAACAGTCATGACTTCGGGTATGCGGATCCCAGCTTCATTATGGTTGAGTACATGTGCGCCAACCCAATTGATGTTTGTGCGACTATTGAATCTGATATGAGCTTCTGCAGATCCAGCAATTCCTGTCCACTGAGTGTCGTAGAAATTTTTTGGCGCACCGATTCTGTTATTAAAAAGTTCGTTGCCGGAATCTGGGTAACTTGAGTCCGGTCTAGTAAGCCAAGAGTAGTTTGCGTTTCTAACCACTCGACCACGAATTCCTCTCAGGGCTGAATAGGCATCGAAAAGTCGGTGAGCGTTGGAAGATCGGATTCTTTCTATCTTAGATGTTTGATTTCCAAAATACAGTGAAGACATAAAGTAACTATTAATCCAAGTTACACGTTTAGAGACATGTGAACTTGAAGAGGCACTAATTTGTTCAGTTAATCGAGAACCGATAGTAGGTTTATTTCTTGTGCCACCAAATGTATCAGGTTCAATGGGTATGAAGCCATTAAAAAGCTCAATATCCGACCACAAGTGATTCTTGCCAATGGAGTTTGATATCGCTTGATAGTAATTCCTTACGTCTGCTGCAGAAAACCTTCCATCAGCTCCGACACCATCTTGCCAAGCTTGGTATGTGACTCCAGTTTGTTTCATAAGAGCTGCTCGTTCAGCAAGCTGGCTTGGAGTTGCGTTTCCCACACCGAATTCTCCACCTAAGTAAGGTGCAACTAAGATCGGTCGCTGGCTGTGCTTACGAATTCTTTGTACCAAGTTTTTAAAGTGTGTGTATAAACTGTCCGGAACGTGACGCAAAGTTAATGGTGGCTCGTCGGTGAGATAAAATCCTGCATAAGCAGAATTGCTTCTATAGCTTTTTTCTAAGAAAGCCACAAGCTCATCTGTTTTATTAAGTGTTTGTTGAGCGTTGACACCGGACCACCAGTTATGGCAATTACCGCTAGATGCAGTGAGGCCAACATAGACTTTCAAATTTCTTTTTTTTGCTTCATTGAGAATGGTCGTAAGTTTTGATGTCTGAACATCGTAAGTAAAACCCGACTGAGGTTTCCAAGAATCAACACTGCAAGAATCTCCATTAGCTTGATTTGATTTTTGAAAGAAACGTGAAAGGATAACGGTATCCATACCGATGCTTTTTAGTTCGTCAAAAAATTGAGGAATCCTTGCAGTCGGAACATGTCCTGGTTCCATGAAAGTTCCTTCAAGCTTGTCTTGAGCAAAAGACATTTGAGTTAGAGTTAGTATCCAACCTACAGCTGCAAAAAGTAAAAGTTTAAACATAGAACTCCCCCTGAAGTGGTTATACTTCAAATTGAATGCCAGCCCAGATCGCATAGAGTTTGAGGTTATCTTAACAATGTGTCTAGAGAGTAGCCAATCTAGTGTCAGCTGTATCAAGCGTACAATTTGAAGTCTCATATATTAAAGATAGACAGAGGTGTTAGTTGAATGTCTCAAAGTGAGACATACCGCTTACACCTTTGTCGAGTCTTGGATATTTAAGTCCAGTTTCAAAATGGGTAAGTAGTTACGAAGGTGACTTTGTCCTTCAACTCATTCCTAATAATTAAGCATATCAAAAAAATTAGACAAGAGGGGGTTTCAAGGATGAAACAAGTGTCTTTAATTTTCTTAGTGGTAGCATTAGCGATTAATGTTAATGCCGCTGAGACAATCGTGATCAATAAGTCTGCAATCAAAATTGAAAAAGCAACGGCGTCGACTCTAAGTGCAAACATTCGTAATGCACGCATCGAAGGTTTTTCAGTTGTTCAAGTTGCTGGGTTCGAAACAGAAAAAACGGTGGGTGCGCCTGAGCTACCAGTAAAAAACTGGTTGTTAAAAGGAACTCCTAGCCAAATTCAAGTTGCTTTAAACGTTTTAGAGTCTGATGTTTTAGCTGACGTAAAACCAATTCCGGTTCAGGAACAAGATTGTCGTTGTGAGACTGATAAAGTAAGAACTTTCCAATACAATGCAGGTTTTTATCAAAATTCAAAAGCGTACTCTCTTGATTACTTGGGTACATTTAGAGGAACCCCAATCACACGTTTAAGTGTAAGACTAGCGTCTTATAATGCTCAACAAAACAGTGTGATGATCAGATCAAAAATCAATGTCGCATTCAATTCAGAAGAATTTTCTTTTGAAGGTGGAGACTATAAAGATTATTTGATCGTCACGACTCAAAATATGAAAAGTGGTCTTGAGGAGTTTGTAACTTGGAAACAATCTCAAGGATACAATGTGCACGTTGAAGTGGTTGCAAATCCAACTGTAGAGTCTGTCAAAGCTTTAGTTCGTAGCCACTACGAAGCCGGAGTAGACTTTGTTATTTTTATTGGAGACGAAAAAACAATTCCAATGCATTACGTAAGTACTTCAGGTTCTTCTAGAACTCCATCTGACCTCAATTACTTCACCATGGATGGAGCAAATGATTATGTTCCTGAAATGTTCTATTCGAGAATAGTGGCGGTAGATGCCACACAAGTTGCCGCTCAACTCAATAAAGCATCTGAGTTCGAGCAAAAAAGCATGATGGATAAATCAGGCTTTCAAAAAATTATCGGTATTGCATCGAACGAAGGTTACAATCCATCAGATGATCAATACGTAAGAGGAATTGCACAAGAGTTTAAGACAGCTTTAAATGTTGATGCGACTCATTTCCACCAAGACGACGCTGCAAACTCAAACCCACTCGGTGTTAACACTGCATTTGATCAAGGCGCTTTCTGGTTAACGTACATGGGACACGGCAGTGGAACAGCTTGGGCAAGCACGAATAAGTGGTATAACACATCAGACATAAAAGGTATCAACAACAAGGACCAAGTGAAGCCCGTTATTATTGATGTCGCTTGTATGAATGGTGTTTTAGAAGACGGTTACCTTGGGCAAGTCTTTATGAGAACGGCAACAATTGGGGAGAAGAATCCATTTGGTGCTGCTGCTTACTACGGTGGTACCGTGAATATTTCTTGGCATCCACCTGCAGTAATGGCGACTGGAATTGCTAAAGAACACATGGTAAAGAGATTTAAACATCTTGGTGAAGCTCTCCTTGCAGGACAACTTTACCTCGCTCAAAAATGGAATAGCCAAAGCCAAGTTATTGACAATTTTGAGTGGTACCATCTTCAAGGTGACCCTGGAATGAATATTCAGTTTTAACAGAGTTGAATAAATACCTCTAAAGAGGTGCTTCAAGTAAAAAATACCTGTCAAAGTTTATGACAGTATAAGATGCCCTTAAGATAAGTTATATTAGCTAAATGGTCTTAAGGGCATTATTGTATTT
>JAEYZS010000202.1 GCA_023427925.1 Pseudomonadota bacterium
TCAGGGCTGCGACCTACGACGTATTCCGATTTTTCAATAGACCATTGCTTTCCAATAAGATTTGGTGGGCCCATCAATAAAACTAAAGCTGGCGGAGCATTCTTAGCCTCCGACATTCTAATTTTAAAGGTTTCACTCGAAACGACACTGGTTTTTTCATTTTCATCTGCTGACATGAGGATTATTTTACCGATTCTATGCAGTCCGGTCTACGCAAAAGATGTGTATTGTCGGAGCAGCTATCTGGACTTAAGATGGTCGAGGGTTAGTTTTTTTGATGCCTCAACGCCCGGCTGATTAAACGTATC
Source organism: Pseudomonadota bacterium (assembly GCA_023427925.1). Taxonomy (GTDB): domain Bacteria; phylum Bdellovibrionota; class Bdellovibrionia; order Bdellovibrionales; family JAEYZS01; genus JAEYZS01. Next base: position 309 of record JAEYZS010000202.1, read on the forward strand.
AATATTATGATACTTACCAATCATCGCAATGACCATTTCAAAGTAAAGAAACAGAGCTCCTAACTCTGACTCATCAAATTTTGTTAATTCCAAAGTCATGGAATCTACGCCTTCTCCATGTAACGCTTCCTGAGTGCCTAGACATTGAGCTTTTAGAATTTTACCCATAGACTCATTTTTTAGGAAATCATACCCGTCAAATAATGTTTTATTTAATTTCTCTCCTGCAGTCTCTTCTCGATGGCTTCGCATAAAAATTACGAATTTGTCGCGAGCTCCCTCCATCACCTGCTGAAGCACAGAATGTTGATCATTAGATCCAACTAGCATCATCGGAGTACTAACACGAGGCGCGTCTTTACCATCAAGTGTTTTCCCTTTTGCCAGGGATTCGGCCCACAACTGTTGTACCCACAAACCAAAAGTTTGCAGAGACTCTGAATAAATCCAAAAGATCGTAATCCACTTTTGGGCCTTAAAAGATTCTAACACTTGAGACGAAAATGAGATCAAACTTTCCTTTTGATTTAATGCTTCCCTTGCTCCCAAAATAAATTTACCTATTTCAAGACCAGCAAACGCTGCCGGAAACAAACCAACAGGAGTGAGTACTGAGAACCTTCCACCAACATCCAGAGGAATTTCTAATACCGGAATCTTGTTTGTAACGGCAAAGTCATACAGTGGATTAGTTTTGGTCTCGGTAACGACTGTCATTTGCTTTGTGACATCGATTCCTTTTTTCTCGTAAAACTGATGCACAAATTGCAGCTGAGTGAGCGTCTCAATAGTTCTTCCACTTTTAGAAATTACTGTCCAATGAACCCTTTCGAGATCAGATAACCTCGAGAGCTCTCGATGAAATGAATATCCATCTAAGTTTTCAAAAAAAGAGAGTTTATCCTTACAACCAAAAGCATGAGAAATTGTTTTCGCGCCGAGCGAACTTCCTCCTACTCCAAGGATTACCATATGATCAAAATGAGTGCGTATTTCAGAGGCTCTTTCTTCTGAGGCACGTAACAAATTAACGTCGTCTAGAATGCGAATGAATCCCGGATTATCTTTCAAGACCGAGTCGAAACAGATTTCAAGATCTTGAACATTGGAAGTATTTCTCGTTATTTGTGTAAGTTTAAACATAACTCTAATACTATCTATTTTTTTAGAGCGAGACAATGGCAAATATGTTTATGTATCGACATTTAAACCACTGTAAGAAGGAGTTTTCTGGTGTCAGACCTATTAAAGATTTTAGTCATTTACTTGTGTACTCTGCTATTAACAAATCAAGTTTCTAATGCTCAACAGTCTGAGCCCAATCAGGACACCAATCAACCCGCTCCAACATATCCACCGAGTTATCCTCAACCTGAATACGACCAACCTGAATACGCCTATCAAGATCCCACTCACGCTGTTCGCTACCCGAGTGCTGTTAACCACTTTCATCGAAGGTTGAACTCTGTGTACAGCAAGTCCAATGAAAATACTTTAGGTCAACAGATTGTCTATGGATCAATTGAACTTCTCGCATATTATCGTCTTGGAAAATTACTCGATCATACCGACCGCCAAACAATTGAGATAATAAGACTTCAGTTAAAAGCCTTAGAAGATAACCGCCCTATCGAAGGATACGTGCGCGAGTATGGCGAGCGAGAACGCATCACTAAAATAAATGCATTAAAAAAGAAGCTAAGTGATATCGAAGGCAATATGGCGCAGAAACTGGGAAGAGGAGCCGCAAAATTTGCAATTCGCGGCGGTCAACTTTATTTGGTCCTCAGTGTCGGCTCACGAATTTATGTTCTTGCCGCATTAAATGAAAAAGATCCCGGATTCTTCCCTTTACCGAAAATGACATGTACTGCCTTTGACTGCGATAGAATTGTAGAGGAGATCATGGCCTTTAATCCCAATCGTTGGAATTAATGACCAAAATTGTCACCTCCAATGTAGATCTTACTAAGTAGGAAGCCTCTATTAAACTCCCATACCAATAGACTAGCTACGTTCTAAAAAAGAACTGGAACGTGGCTTGCTTAAAGAAACTTATAACTTAGTTATCAGGAGTAATTACAATGAAGATCGCTATTCTATCGCTCGCAGCAATTTTTACCGCAAGTCAAGTACAAGGCCAAGCTCTCATTCAGGACTTCAATGATAAACTCAGAAATGAGTATCGACAAAAAAACGAAAATACAACAAGCCAACAAATCATCATAGGTATCGCGGAAGGAGCGGCGGCAGCCGGAGCGCTACTAATTAATGATCGCGAATCAAGAGAAATTAAAGCTCTCTCAAAACGAATTCGAGAGGTTAAGCTCACTCAGACAAAAGAAGAGATTCAAAAAGAAATCGATGCTATTCGGAAGCACAGCGGAAGTTACGACGTGTCGGTTCGATCGAGCCGAGGAACTGAGATTTTCACAAGTTCTAGTTTAACCAAGAAAGCACAGGCTCGAATGGCTGAACTCGCAAAAGAATCCCAGAGAATTTTAAATTTAGAGGTCGACCAAAGGACGCGCGAGGCACTTCTAACAAAAGTTGAAAACGAAATAAACGCAATTAAAAATGATCCTAAAAACTGGCTAAATTCTGCTCCTTCGACCGTAGGCGCAGGACAAGTTACAAGTAAGCAATTAAATCCTAGAACCGTTCGCAAGCTTCAAGACCTCCATCGCAAATTGGCCACAGCTCCGACAAATGCCGAAAAAGCCAGAAGTCTCTCTGATCTTGAAACCTCTCTCAAGCGAGTGGAAGGTAACATTATCAAAAGAACTGGAAATAGAGCGATTCGCTTGGTTGCAAAAGCAGCCGCTACATTTGTGGTTGTAGATCTTGGTGTGCGTGGCTATGTGCTTCAAGTTTTAGATCAAGACCCAGGTCTTCAACCTCTGTCTTCAGTGACTCGAGTTTCTCGTGAAGCTGTTGATTGTGAAGAAAAACTTGAAAGCGTCCTCTCTTTGTTTGATGAGATAACGAATTAAATTATGAAAATCGCTTTCGTTGCACTCTTATTTTTGTACTTGCATTCTCTTTCAGCCTTCGGACAATCCGGTGATCTGGTTTCGTCCTTTCGTGAAAGGCTCCAAAGTAGGTATAAGGGATACAATGAAGAGATTAAAACCCAACAAGTTATCATTGGATCGATTGAACTTCTCGGGATCGCTGGCCTTGATCGGTTGATTTATAGAGCTGATGCTGAGGCCATCGAAACCACTCTCAAAGAAATATCACTTTTTCAAAAAATTCAAACAGCCGAAGACTACGATAAGCAAATCGATGACATCAAAAACAATCCTCGCAATTACGTCGAAGTTGTGAAGGATGAAAGCTATAGATTTTTCGTTCAGGACATGACGCTTAAACCATCTGCCATAGTTAAAATTGAACAGATACAAGCCAAAATCGATAGATTTAAAAGCAGCGAAGACTTTGTGCCGCGAATGAAAAAATATCTAATTGATGATCAGCAGGCAAGAATTGATGCCATAATTCACGATAGAAGCAATTACGTTGAAGCAAGCAGATTACGACACGCTGAAGTTGTTGGCCGCGAGCTCCCCCCTCACCTTGCACGACAAGTCGACTTTCTACAGGCTAAGCAATCTGTCTCCATGACAAATGCCCAAAAGGAAGCAAAATTAAACAGTCTGGCACAAAGATTAAAGGGTCTTACGGGTAAAACAGCGAAAGGCAGAGCATTAAAAGGCCTGAATGTCATCGTCCGAACTGGGCAAATTGCATTGGCTGTAGATATCGGAACAAGAATTTATGTCATAAATGCACTTGAATCAAACCCAGGAATAAATCCAACCGCGACTTTCTACTGTGAAGCAATTGAATGCGAAGACTTAATTAACAAAGCAGTTGGATCATCGCAAAGATCCGCAAGCTTGAGTCTTTAGAGGAAAGGTAGATGCGCATAAAAATCAAAAGATTTATAATTACTGCACTTCTACTCATTGTTTCGTCGAACGTGACTGCCGCACCAACTTGTCAGTCTCTCTTTCAACCGACACTTACTCAGCGTTTAATCCGTGGTATTCCAAATTTGATTATTCGAAATGCAGAAGCCAATCCTACCGAGACAAGGCTATTGGGGCTTGCGACTCGAATCACGCCAAAAGAGAGGCCAACACTTTTCTCCAAAGCTGGTTACTATGCCTTTGATTATATTCCAGAAAAACTTGGCTATTTAATCACCCTTGATAGAAATTATACTTTTACTCCTTTTAAAGCCATTGACGAATGGGTTTTTGACCGACCCACTCGCGCTATATCTAAGGGACTGATTGGTAAAAAGAAAGAACTTGGTCTACTTACAAAGCTTCCACTCGTTGTTCTTTTTAGTACTATGGTTTGGAAAAATATCGATCAACACTACTTTTGGCCCGCAGCTGAAAAGCAAGCAACCGTGCAGGTTTTAGAGCACACGACTCG
>JAEYZS010000221.1 GCA_023427925.1 Pseudomonadota bacterium
ATGAAGTCGATGTGACATTAAATAAAAAATCTTATCTCGACGAAAAATATCACAACCCTGAACAGCAAGAATCTAAAACGGACACAATTCCTGCAACCGATGTTGTAAGATCCGAAAACGTCGCCACAGCTCACTTTGACGGTGTGGAACCAAATAAAGCCCTAGGATGGTTGAAAAATGGAAACAAACGCTTTGTCAGAGGACACTTAAGAGCCGACGGACAATCCAAAAAAGATATTCAACGCTTAATCGAAAAAGAAAAACCTCATGCCGTTGTGTTTTCTTCAAGCGATTCACGTATACCGCCAGAAATTGTTTTCGATGAAAAGCTCGGCGAGATTTACGTTATTCGTAACCTTGGCCTCTCAGTAGATAACTCCGTATTAAACAGTATCGACTACGCCGTTGGACAATTAGGCGTACGACTTGTTGTTATCCTTGATCGCAGCTACCCGGGAAAAGGATTTGATTTCAGCCACGCTGATCAAACCGCTCAGAAACTCGCTGACAAGTCGCAAGTGTTAACAGAAGGACTTAATTCCAAGAATGTTATGGTCGTTCCCGCGGTCTACGATATTGAATCTGGTAAAGTCACTTTCGGAAAGTAATATTCAGAGCAACAAAATAAAAAACCCAAGCTCGTCATAGCTTGGGTTTTTCTTTTTCTAACTCTAGATCGAGATTAAATTTCGGCTAAAGGCAATGCTTGAGGCGCAGACCTTTCTGCAGGAATTTCTCTAAGCTTCTGACTAGGCATTTGAACTAAACGCTGTTGAAGCGAAGTGAAGATAGGCTCTCTAATTGCAAGATTGTTATCTTGAAGCACGCACTGTCGGGAAATTCTAGAAGCTACGTGAATTACAATTGGAGCTTTCAAATTTGCAGTCATTTGCTTTGGATCATCAGGAATTGTTATGATCGCAAATGATCTGACTTTTTCTTGAGATTTTAACCCCATCGCCTCGAGGTCGTTCTTTGCTAACGATAACTTGTAGTTAGGTACAAAGAACTCAGGCTCTAATACTGGAAATGCAATGTGAGGATTTTCCGTGCTTTGGAGCCACACAAAAATTTCATCTTGCGGGTCTTCTAACAATACAAAAGTTCTGAGTTCGCTAAAACCCAAAAGACCTTCTGGGAAAACCAGAACATCATTTTCTTGTATTTCTACTTGTCCAAAACGGGACGTTTGAACAGTCATTATTAATCCCCCCATGTATCCATATTTAGGATGCCCCTTATGTATAGACACCACAAGACAAAAATAGGGCAAAACTATTTTTTTACAAGGCGCGTCCTATTTAATGAGCACCAGGATAATGGTATATTAAGACTTTAGAAGCTTTGCGACACGACGAGCATTATCAGAAGGCGTATCAACTGCCTGCTTATTTTGATCCTGAATAGCTAAATAAACTTCTTCTCTATTAATTTTAGTATCCTTAGGTGCCTGAATGCCAAGACGTACTTGCTTACCTTTAATTTGAACGACAGTGATTTTAATATTGTCGTCGATTGCGATACTTTCACCTAATTTACGAGTGAGAACCAGCATGGGTTAACTCCTTAACATCCTGTTTTTGAGCCACCACTTTCTTACGAAGATTTTGGAGAGAGCTGTCCAAATATTAACAAACCTTCCAGTGGTATGCCTTACATCCGCCTCATCGGCAGAAATATTTAAGGTGTTTAGCTAATATTACTATCTGAGAAAGTCAAGAAGACTTGGTTGAAGAATTTTAGCCGAGGCAGACATGGTCGCCTTTAAAGTGCTCTCATTTTGACTTAAGCTGCTGAATATTTCGTAAGCATCCACATCTTCAATAGTCGATTGTTTAGCTTTTTCGTCTACGCTGGCCTTTTGGAGAGAGTCCACGGTGTTTTGTAGATTCATAACCCGGGAGCCGACCTTAGCCCGAGCGTGGACAATTTGGTCCATTGCACCATCAATCTTATCAATAGCATCTTGAATTGCAGCCTTATCGTTTGCGACCATTCCTGTTTCAAGATCCGCTAAGACCTTAAAGACATTCTGACCGTCCATAAAGACGCTCATATCACCAAAGTCACTGAGTTTATCAAGCGCCTTGGACACCGAAGCAGGAGCGCGTATAGAACCTTCATCATGCTTCTTTTTGATCTCGTCTTTGACTTCATTCATTTGAGTATCCATGAGCTCACCAGGGCTCATAGGAACTGAATTTAAAACTCCAGCACCCTTCGCATCTCTTCCCAAGAAAACAACATCGCCTGGCAAGTTCATCGCAACGTAAGCACCCTTATTGATCTCAATCATAATTTCGCCGCGATCGCCTTTATAAGCGCCATCAGCTTGAAAAGGAGCATCTGTGGTTCCGTATCCACCAAAAATAAATCTATTGCCTAATTTTCTATTCGCAACCTGAAGTGCCTGATTATAGAGCTGACGAATTTCCGTAGCGACGGCCTTTCTTGTCATCTCACTTGAGCTGGGATCGTTGGCTTGTGACAAGGCCAATTCTTTTGCGCGGATGAGTGAGTTGGTCATTTCTTCTAAAGATTGATCCGTAAAATTTAGGAATGTTTGAGCAAAATCTAAATTCTTTAAATATTGTTCGATACCTTTGGCATCCGTTCTTGAGCTAAGGAGTTTTGTCGTCCCGACAGGATCATCGGAAGGCTTATTGATCCTCTTTTGAGAAGCAGCTTGAGTTTGTAGCTCAGACATCTCTGAACGGTTCTTGTTCAGAGCGATCTTTGTCTTAGCATAATTCATTGAATCCGATACTCGCACTTAAAACCTACCTCTTTAAGTTGATCACTGTATCTAGCATCTCATCTGCTGTCTTAATTAATTTTGCCGATGCATCGAACGCCTTTTGGTATTCGATCATTTTAACTGTCTCTTCATCTATACTCACACCGCTAATGCTTTCTCTAATGTTTTTGAGCTGAGAAAGCGACTCAGCTTGATGCTCAAATAATGACTTTGATTTTTTAGTAATAACAGACAATTCACCGACGAGCCCATTATAGAAATCATCGAGTGTATCTTCGCCATTTAAAAGTGGTTTATATTGAAGCGAAGAAATCACATTCGCGACGCGGTTATCTGCAGGAGCATTAGGCATCAAACCCGCCGAAATAAAGCTCACATCACTTGAGATTAAATCGTTCAATTCAATCTTCGATGCAAAATCAAACTCCGAATCAATTTTAAAGAATTTACCCGCCGGTCTACCTTTTTGGTCAAAGCCCATTTGGTGAACTTCGTTAATGCTCTCTGCTAATG
>JAEYZS010000276.1 GCA_023427925.1 Pseudomonadota bacterium
GAATAATTTTCCCAAAACAATTACAGAAGCCGAGCCCGTCACATCAACCGAAAAAAATTATTCAGCTCTTCCCTATATGTTCCCGCAATATTGGGTTCCATATGTTGGTGCTGTAGACGGCGGAACTGTAGCCTCAATCGCCCTTCCAGGCTCTGATCCAACTGGATTTCACTATTACCTTTTGCAAGCAAGTTATGACTCTCGACCACGCAAATACAGTGGATACTTTGCCTACTTATGGCAAAATTCGCTGGGTCAAACTTATCTCAGTGCAATGGATTACCATCGCTATTATGTCAGCACTGAGGATACAACAAACTCTCAACTGGCCTCACTCATTCATGGGTTTTACATTCCGGGGTTAAACCACCGCTGGACTGCACTCCTAGGCTATGAGTACAAAAGAACGTCCATCCTCGAAAACCCGGGCCCAGAAAAAAGAAACCATTACTTTAAAGGTCCAAGTGTCGGTATTTCATATAAGGAAATGGATCAAAAAAATCTTAGCATTTCTCCGGCCGGACTTGCTGCAAAAGTGAAGTACACCGAGTATGAATCCAACACAACCAAGACAAACTATAACGAAACTTTTACGAAGCTCTCCTATTACCATAGCAAGTGGCTCCCCAGCAGACATGTTCTCGCATTCCAAGCTCAGGGCGTTCACTCCGAAGCCAATAGGAATATTTTGTTAGGAACGACCTCCACCGATGTTGAGTTAGGTTATGCACTAGGATCTGATAACGAAAACTTTATTACTCGCGGATATCCTTCAGGAGAGTTTATCGGATACTCGATTGCTGCAGGTTCATTAGAATATCGTTTTCCTATTTACGACATGTGGAAAGGACCTAATAGCCCGGCACCTTATTATATTAAACGCTTTCACGGTGCTGTCTTTGCTGAAACCCTTACCCTTCGAGGATTATTTTATGACGAAAACGATACTGCTCGAAATACTGACTTCGGGAAATATTATACGACTGCCGGGTTAGAGTTAAAGATCGATACGACCTTGCTTTATCATGCGCCGGTCACAATCAAAATCACTGGAGCCTATGGCTTTGAAAAAGAAGCCAATGGCGGATTTACTGGAAATGTGTTTTTAGTAGCTCCAGAACTGTTTTAATAGCAATTAAGGTTCCCACCCAAGCGATTTGGTATTGACTATGGAAGTCACAATCGAGATATACTAAAATCTAGTGGAGGGATTCTATGGGTATGGATTGGATTAAAGATCTAGTTGAAGCCGAACAAAAAATGGAAGAAAGCGGCATCGTCGATGTTTCGCCAACCTTTGATCAAGAACAGCTAATCGATAGCGAATCCATTCAGTTTATGAACAAACTTAAAGATTTGTTTATAGATCACACTGCTATTTACAACAAAATGCGTGGAGCTTCTGTTGGTGGCGTTAAAATCTACGGTATATCTAAAACTCGCGCAGATTTTATGCTTTTTAGAAACGGCTATAAGCTTTTCTTCTCTCTCAAAAGGCCTGGTATAATTGCCGCTAAAATGCAACACAACGGAACAGAAATTCTATCTTCACAACCCGATGCGATCGATACAATGGGGCAAGAGGATCTTATCGAAGCAAGACTAGGCGCCTTCAACGAAGTGATATGGACTCATATGGAACAACCAGTGAATCTTGAATATCTTGGTCGTTTTTATTTCACACGCTTTGTAAAAGAATCTACGAAGTAATTTATTTTATAAGAGTTAAATCCAATTCCCTTCGCTGCTTGTTTTTGGACAAGTAGCTAAGAGTGATTTGATTTTTGCCTTCTGCAAGCTGAATGTAATCGGTCATGTATTTTGATTTACCATGTTTAAAAAGTGTCGCATTCTTTCCTGTCGTTTGATTGCGAATGGAAAAGTCTTTGTGTTCCGGATCCATATCACATAAATATCCTTCTAATCTCACTTGATGAGCAGGCACTGGAAGCTCTTGCCTGAAATTAGAACAATCTATACGAAGAATTTCAGTGGACTTAATTGCGACCGATGCAGCGACACTTGCTGGGTTTCTTCCCGTAAATCCGGATTCAATCATTTGAATTGGTGTTTTCTCATACAATCCAAGAAAAGATACGAGTCCCAAGACAAAGAAAACCGTTAGTTGTAATTTAAAAAAACTTTTCTGAAATGCCACAACAAAGATTCGGTCAAATTCTTGACACCGAAGAGACCAGAACCATAAAAACGACTGAATTTTTTAAGAATTTCCTATTGTTGTGTTTTAATTTGATACAATCTTAGAATACATAACCTAAACCAGCGAGGGCCAGCTCTTCTCTCACCTCAAACCACTCGCCTCTTTTTGAGTAGCCCACATTTCTGTATGGTGAATAAGTCAAAGAGAGCGATAGGGATTGAGTTAGAGATTTTCTAGCAACGATGTCCCATCTTGGTTGATCTGGATAGTAGTCAGTGAGTACCGAGTAGCCCTTTCCCAGGTTTTTTGAAGCAGAATAAACCGTTTCATTTCCACCGCTCAACTCAAAACGTGCTTCTAAATCAACCCAAGGGTTTCTGATGTAAGCAATAATACTATTTGATGCAATTCTATATCGAGCTCTAATCTTGACTCTACCAACTGATGCACTTGCATTTTCAATTGTCTGTTTAGCATCGTAAACGCCACGCAAATCGGGATTATTTTTGGCTTCTTTTTCAAAATGATATTCCGCAACTCTTTTTGCAATATATTCGCCGAATTTTTTTTGTTGTTTTTGGTATTCTTCTTCATTGAAGGTGATGGACTCGCCTTCAGAAAAGTTGCTAGTCAGATACGGAGTTCTGCCCTGGATTATTTCCGCTTCTGTTCTTCCGAACTTCTCTTGATAGCGTTGAGTAATGTCTTTTTTTAAGGTGGGATCAAACATGACTTCGCTAAATTTCAGTTCATTTTTGTAAGGATTATCGACGGAGTACAAAATTTCCCCGACTTCTTCGTTTTCAGAATTGAGCTCTTGTGCGTATCCAGGCTTGAGATCTTCTTTACGCCAAGGGTGTTCGTCGATTGCAGCAAAACCTTGCAACCCCGAGAGACCAAAAATTAACCCGACTAACACCGACACTTTCATGCAACTATAGAATGCAATTTTTAGACCGTCCGCATGTATTGTAAGATACTGAAATTACACGTCTTTATTAATAGTTCAAAGCTCCTAAAAGTGATTTTGCCAAAAAACGCCTGTCATTGTCGATTGTTCATTGATTACACGGTTTTATCGAGGTTATGATTGGCCATGAAAATATCGCAGGGGAAACCTCTAACTTTAAGGGGAGCAACGTTGAAGGTTCGGTCCGACTTACATTTAGCACGACGATTTTATCATATGCTGGGTGCAAGCATTATTGCAGGCTTTTACTACTTTTTGCCGCGAAAAGAGATGTTAGCATTATTTATTGGCTTTACCGTTTTTTGCGTCACTGTTGACCTTCTCAGGCTCCAATCCAAAAATTTAAACCGAAAGCTTTTGTCTGCCTTTGGATCTTTTATTCGTAAAAGTGAAGTCAATGGCTTAACAGGGATGAGTTATCTTGCCATTGGTGTAACAGCAATTTCCATTGTTTTTCCCAAAGACATAGTGACTCTCTCACTTTTGATGTTGGCCATCGGCGATCCAATTTCGAGTATCGTTGGCATTCTCTACGGAAAAGATGTTTTGGTGGGCAAAAAAACTCTTCAAGGAACTGTGGCTGGTTTTGTTGCTTGTGTGATTGTGAGCATCATTTATTTTTCAATGACGGGTGCTATGCAAGAAAGGTTGATTCTCGCAGGATTGATTGCTGGAGTTATCGGAGCAATCTCAGAGCTAACACCTGTGTTTGGACTTGATGATAACTTTTCTTTCCCGATCCTAAGCGCTTGTTTACTGTGGGTCCAATTTCAATTGATGTAGGAAGATTTTGATGAGATTCAGACGAAAAAAATTTCAACGCCCGAATAAGCCCATTAAAGAACGACTTGGACTTACAATCTATGTTCTACCTAATCTTCTGACTGCAACAAATATGTTTTTTGGTTTTTTTTCAGTCATTCACTCCATCAAACAAGAGTATACAATTGCGTCGTACGCCATTGTTGCAGCTGCAGTATTTGACTTACTCGATGGCCGCGTTGCTCGTATGACGGGTGGTACAAGTAAGTTTGGGGCTGAGTTTGATTCATTGAGTGACCT
>JAEYZS010000255.1 GCA_023427925.1 Pseudomonadota bacterium
CAATTTGATTGATGATTTCATAAGAACTTAAATTCATATTATCAAGCGATAGCTTTGCTGCTCCTAAAAATGTTTGAGCTGCAATCAGCTTTGCTTCTTCTTTTGGGAAGCCATACCCCTCAATCCAATCTTGCCAATGCTGCATTAACTCTAAAACAAACCCAACGCCAGAAGCACTGGAGACTGTGAACGCGGACATGGCCTCACCATCATCGACTTCAATAATTTTACCAAGTGGAGAAAACAGTTCCTCAATTGTATCTGCAGCTCCCGGGCCTTCTTTTATAAGAGAATAGGCCATCATAGATGATCGATTTCGAACAGCGACATTGCACATTACTCGCGCGATATTATCATATTCGTAAATGAGCTTTCCGAGAGTATCTAGGCTGAATCCCGCAGCGAGGCTGATGATTAAGTGATTGGTTGAAAAACTTGAACCAATAGGTTCAATAGCCTCGAGAAGATCTTGGGGCTTAACTGCAATGACAATGACATTGCACTCATCGACGATTTCTTCGTTATTCGCTCTTGTTTGAATACCAAATTTTTCTTGGAGTTTATTTAATTTTTTATCTGTTCTATTCGAAACGTAAATTTGTTCTTTGGTCACAACATTGGAATCAATTAATCCCGCAATAATAGACTGAGCAAGATTCCCCCCGCCTATAAAACCAACTTTTTTATGCTTGAGTAGTGACATATCAAAACTCCGTTTCAATGTTTTCAAGAGGAGCTTCGCGTGGGCCAAATAGCGCTTCTCCAATTCTTATTATAGTCGCTCCTTCTTGAATTGCTATCTCAAAATCCTGCGTCGTACCCATCGAGAGCTCTTCAATTCCAGAATCTCTAAAATCATCCCTCAGCTTTCGTAATATATTAAAGTGAGGTCTCGAATCCTCACCGTCATCTGTAAATGGAGGCATTGTCATTAGGCCTTGAACCTTAATGTGAGGGTACATCAAGGCTTCTCGAATAAATTCTGAGCTACTTTCGAGACTAACTCCACTTTTAGAAATTTCACCCGAGGTATTGATCTGCAATAAAATATCTTGTGTGATATTTTGCTCTTTAGCTTTATTTGCGATTTGCTTCACGAGCTTAATGTTAGAAACCGAATGAATCAAACGCACTTTGCCAACCACCTTAGAAACTTTATTAGACTGTAAAGGTCCTATCAAGTGCCACTCTATCGCAAGATCAGAGAGACTTTCTTGTTTTTGCAAAAGTTCTTGGACGTAATTTTCTCCGAAACTTCTTTGTCCTAGTGCAAACATTTCTTTTAATTTCCATAGAGATTGCTTTTTGGAGACAGCTAATAGTTTAACTTCGTTGGGATCACGACCCGAGTCCAAACACGCACGCTCAATTTTTTTAAAAATTTCATTTCTTTTTTTCTGCATTTATTAGCTTCTTTTCAAGTCCCAATGATTTTCCTGAATTACTCTAATCACTCTTTTAATTGGAAGTCCCATTACATTTTCAAGCTCTCCTTCAAGATGACTGATGAATTTCCCACCAACTCCCTGAATGCCATAAGCGCCGGCCTTGTCCATTGGATCACCGGTCTTAATATAATCCCAAACTTCCTCATCACTCAAATCTCTAAATGTCACAAAAGAACTCTCTATTTGAGAAATGGTGTTTTCCGTAACTGTGTCATGGAAGCATATCGAGGTTTTCACTTCATGAGTTTGCCCAGACAAACGTCTTAAAAACTCATAAGCTTGACCTTCGTCCATGGGCTTTCCCAAGACTTCCCCTCTCAAAATAACCAGAGTGTCACTTGAGAGAATCAAAATGTCGCCTAAATTCAAGGCTTTAACAGGCTCCACAATGGCCATAGCCTTTCGTCTAGCAATTTCCATAATCGCATCATCTAAGTTAAGGTTTTCACTCAGGTTTTCCGATACTTCTACTGAGAATGTTGTGTGCTCAATTCCTGCTTTCGTAAGAAGTTCTTTTCTTCGCGGCGAACGGGAGGCGAGAACCAATGTACGTTTTAAATTTTTATTTGTGGAGTTTGTACTCATATGACCGAACTACTTTTAATTTCTGGATTATTCATGATTGGAGTTGCTGTTTACATGCTCTCCAACATGATATTATCTTCCAACAATGATGCACAATCTTTATTGTGGGCTTCAGATGAAGAACCTGCAAAATCTCGCTCCAAACTCATTGAGTTCTCTCGTCCACTAGTACACAAGTTTTGCTTGGGCCTTGCAGCAAAAGTAAAAAGTCCAAATTATCGCAAAAGAGTTCAAGACAAAATTCTTGTCGCTGGATTACAACGAGAGCTGAACGTTGATGAATTTATAGGCTTACAAATTCTATGGGGCGCATTGTTCCCAGTGTTGCTCATATTCTTAAATTTCACTCTTGAACTTGGATACTCGCCGGCATTCCTACTGATGATGGGATTTGTTGGAGCATATTTTCCTCATCTACATGCCTCGACTGAAAGAAAGAAACGATACCAAGCTGTCATTGTTGACTTACCGTTCTTCATCGATCTGCTAGCGCTTTCTACTGAAGCAGGACTTGATTTCATCGGATCGATCCAACGTGTGGTTGAAAAAGCTGAAAACAGTGTGCTTGCTGATGAGCTTGGACAAGTCCTCCGTGATTTAAAATTAGGTTCAACTCGCGCTGAAGCCTTAAAGAAAATGTCTGAGCGATTGGATATTCCAGAGATCACAAGCTTTGTTACGGTTCTCGTCGACGCCGATAGTACAGGAGCAAGTATTGGGCACGTGCTCAAGCAACAGGCTGTTCAAATGAGACTCGAAAGATTTACTCGTGCCGAAAAAGAAGGTGCGAAAGCTTCTCAAACTATTTTGATTCCTTTGATGTTATTCATTTTGCCAGCCGTATTCATCATGGTGTTTGGACCAGTCCTCATACAGTTTATGGGTGGATCATGATGGCAAAATTGATTAACCAAACTCAGAATAAAGTGCTCGTCGACAACCTTGAAGTTGCAAGTGAGTTCGTAAGATTTAAAGGACTTATGGGAAAAGAACACATGGATAACAACTATGCTCTTTGGATTAAAAGATGTAACAGCATCCATACGTTCTTTATGAATTTCCCGATTGATGTGATTTTTGTAGATAAAGATTTAAAAGTAAAAAAGTGCATCGAAAATGTAGTGCCTAATAAAATTGTTTGGCCCATTTGGGGTGCTAGCTCAGTGATTGAGCTTAAAAATGGTTTTTTGACTGAGAATAAAACTCAAATTGGAGATCAACTGCATGTGGACAGTTAGAATATTAAAAGGCCCTAAGGCCGGCGAAACATTTGAGTTGAAAGACGGAGAGAATCTTATTGGCCGAGCTCCACACTGTACGATCAGCATCCCTACTCCTGGCCTTTCTAAAGAGCACGCCTTAATTACAGTTCATGGGAACAATGTTTTTGTCAAAGATCTTAACTCAACAAATGGTACTTTTGTAAATGGTATTAAGATTCATAGGCAACAAGTGCGTCTATCCGATAAGATCACTCTTTTTGATATTGTTCTTGGATTTGAGCCTAAGATGTCTCGATCCATGGTAGCAGCCTTCCCTACTCCTGGTCACTCGGGATACCAAGATTCTCAAGCTGCAGTTCAGTTTGATCCTCAAGTAGGTTATCAGCAACCACAAGGTTTTCCTCTACATGATGTTTCGACAGGACAACCTCAAGCACAAGGTCATTTTGTGCAACAACCGCATATCAAGCCGACATTTACTAACGTAGTAAAAAACTACATCGACACAGTTTTATTGCCAGGGGTTTACAAACTTGCCGAAGTCATGGAATTCAAGTGGGTCATCGGTTCCTTTATTTTAGCTTTCATTATTTTGGTAACTTCTTTCTCTGTAATTCCGATGATTGAACTCACAAAAAGCGGCATCCAAAGGGAAAGCCAAAGACGAGCCCTATCCTTAGCAAAAAGCTTAGCCGAACGCTATCAAGTTGCATACAAAGAGGGGTTAGAGTCGAGTTTCAACTCTGCTTCGATCGAACGAGAAGAAGGAGTCAACTCTGCATACATTATTTCAAGTGCGGATGGTGCAATCATCGCCCCGGCTCGTAGAATTGGTCAAAGACCCGATGAGCCGTTTGTTCATAAGGCCCGCAGACTCGATCAAGTCGACGTACAACAAGTCAACGACAGCACTGTCGGCGCAGCTGTTCCAATCAAAGTTTTTGATACAGAAACAGGATCTTTCAAGGTCTCTTCGCATGCAGTAATTTTGTACGATATGGGAAGTCTCGCGGTGGATAGCGGGCGTACAATCGCACTATTTGTTCAAGTTCTTGCTATCGCCTTACTCATAGGAATGGTGCTTTTCTTCTTTATATTCAAACTCGTTGAATATCCGTTTATACAAATCAACAAACAAATTGATCAAGGATTAAAGGACGGTCAAACAGATACAAAACTTGCATTCTTATTTCCGCCACTACAAGACCTCATATCAAATATTAATACAGCTCTGAGTAGAGCAGCTCAAGCAAAACCAGAGCAAAGTGTAGCCGCCGACCGCTCCATGGAAGCTAATCAACTTGTAGAGAACTACCCTGCTGCTGCCATGGCTATAGATAAGAACCTTTCTGTCATTTCAATGAATTTAGCTTTTGAAGAATTAGTAGGTTTGAGACTCTCTCAGGTTCAAGGTCAAAATTATGCTTCATTAAATGATCAAGCATTGATTCTGAATCTAAAAGATCTTATCGATCAGTCTCAAGCCAGTGGGTTTAACGTGATTACGGGCCAGCTTGAATTCAACGGTCGAAGTACAAAAATAGTACTTCAACCGATTCAAGAAGATCACGGAGTGAGTTATTATTTTATAGCGTTTCATTTAGAAAGTGTTGGGGGATTTTAGGTGAGTGCAGTTCCTCTAGCGGTAACAGATAAATTTCTCCTTGAGATTCTGGATGGTCCAGACAAGGGAGCTCAGTTTCAGTTAGTCGCTGGCGAAATTACAATTGGTCGTGGAGAGAATAACGACGTTATCCTCCATGATCCACGCTGTAGTAGAGAGCATGCAGTCGTTAAAATTTCTACTCAAGCAGTACTTATAGAGGACCGAGGTTCGTCGACAGGGGTTATTGTAGACGGACAAAAAAGTTCGAGAGCGTTTCTATCTAATGGATCTAAGATTGTTATTGGATCTACAACTTTCTTATTCAAGAAAATCGTGGATTATAAGCCTGCAGCTCCTAGAGATCCGTATACACCTAGCAAATCATCCTCGAAGAGTTCAGACTCTAAAAAAATACGTTTCTATGGAATCGTTGCTGTCGTTATTATTGTCGGGTTATATTTGTTTACATCAAACCCGCCGCCTCCACCACCTCTTAAAACCCCTAGTATTGACGAGGAAATTGAACTTTCCAAAAAACGACAAGAGTCTTTAATTAAAGATCAATTGCAAAGCGGAAAAGCGTCACGACAATACCTGGACGCACAGGCAGCCTTCACAAAAGGTTTACGTGATTTTAGAGAAGGTCTTTTTAAAAGCGCTGTTATTTCATTTAGCGCAACCCTTGCTATATATCCAGAACATCCAACCGCAAGAAGATATTTGAGGTTGGCTCAACTCAAGCTAGATCAACAAGTACAATTCCTAATGAACGAGGGAACTCGGTTTATGGAACAAAAC
>JAEYZS010000292.1 GCA_023427925.1 Pseudomonadota bacterium
AATCACAACCATTTCCTATAGTACGTGGCATTTTTTTTGAATATTTAATACTAATACAAATGCGAATTTTATTTATGGTCTACTTTTGTCCACTGAGGATGATGGAAGTAGTCTCCGTATTCGTTAACTGCATTCACTACTTCAAAAAATCCTTTCTGCTTTTCAGATATGCTGGAGGGGCCTTTCATCTTGTGTGCCGCCCCTATCATCTGTGCAATCAGCGTATGCAATTGAGCATCGGCGTCTGCCGGAAGTTTGCAGTTTTTTATTAAGAATTGGATTTGGTCATTAACCTGATTAGCTATATCAGAGTATTCTTTGGCACTAGTCCGACCTTCACGTACTTTTTGGAGATTCACTGTTACGATTCTTTTTACTTCGGTCATTCCTTTTCTAAGAGATTCATCAGTTTCCCACTTTTTTCCGTCATTGAGTTCAAGTTTAGCCTCACCAGCATGATGATCGTGATGGGCATTATGAGAATGGTGAGAGCAACCAATAGTAAAAGCTGTAAGTACCGCGACAATTTGCATGATAACAACTGACTTCATATTTTTGTTCCTTTCAATAAAAGCTCTTAATACTCTGCATTTACACTCATACTACTACCGCAACAATTTTTATGGAAACAATTGACTTCATAATTTGTCCTCTTGTCGCGCTGCTAGACAAAAGGTGCGGCTCACCTTTAAATAATGATCCAGAAAAAGACACAGGTTAACTGCATATATTTAGATCAGGTGTTTATTAGGTAGTATACAGTTGATGTCCCAGATTCCGTATAGGCTCACCAATTGTGGTTTTTTATTTGCAATTGATAGCCTCTATGATGAAGAGCTTACTTTTTACAATTTTATTCTGTCTCATTTTGAGTCACTCAGCTTTTGCTGAGATCACCTATTATATAAAAGACAGAGGAGGCAGTGATAACTTTACAGGTACTACCCCTGCGACTGCATTTCGGACTTTAGACCGCGTACACCAAATTCTCCATAACGAAAGACCCACAGACGACGTTCGAATTATAATTCTTCAAGGGCATTACTACTGTCGTGAAATGAAAGTTCCATGGACTTATTTTAACTATCCATACACTGTTACAATTGAAGGAGCGCAAGTTCATAACAGAAGAGCTAATTTCTACGGCCATGATGCTAATAACAAGCGCTGCGACCGCAGTGTGTGGCTGTGGATCAAGCATTCGAAAATAGCGACAGGGCTTACGATCTCTAACTTAACCATTAAAAATTACAGAGGCGCTATTTCCATTGAAGGACGAGCCAATGAACCCAGCAGAACAGACAATGGTATAAAGATAGTCGGAAACATTTTTGAAAAGATTGGTGACGCACATTATACGAGTTCAGCAGTTGGCAAAGGAGCAATACTTTTGCGAAACACCTTCGGGAACATTATCTCAGGAAATATTTTTAGTGAGATTCAAAATAAATACGAAACAAGAGGACTTATCCATGGAGTTTATTTTAGAAGTATGTCGCACCGAAACCAAGTAGTTGCTAACAAGTTCATCGATATTTCTGGCTCGGCAATCAAACTCACTGACTATTCAAATGAAAATCGTTTTTATCGAAATACGTTTGAAAAGACCACTTGGGCGATTGTCGACCGATGGTGTGGCGCGAAGGAAGACCCGACTACTGCATGTGGAAATGCCGAACCTCAATGTCCGTCTTGGGGGAATAAGTTTGATCTAAGTACAAACAATCGTAACTATGTCGGACCTAATGTCAGATCTGTTTGGGTTGCTGAAATCCCGGAAGGTCAAACGTGCAGGTACCCACCTTCAGCTACCCGTCCACGCATGTTTATGTGATCACAAAAAAGACTAAAACAAAGATTGGAATTCAAGCAGGGGGAATTTTGAATTTACGAAAAATGTTTAGCATCACAACTTTGACATTTGTTTTTGCGCTACTCGTTTTTTCATTTCAGAACTTCTCATCAATAAGTTCGAATTATGAAAAAATTAAAATCGTAGACTCTAGTAATGGTGATATTCATAACTATCAATTTACCTATGCCTATGCCCCTTCAATGATTTTGGATAAAGATGCAAAAACCATTCATGCTTTTTTTTGCTCAACAGGTAATACGGACTTTGGAATCGAGAACTGGGATACTGTTCGTTACTCTGTTTCTCGGGACAAAGGAAGAACTTGGTCCGTTCCTAAAATCGCCGTAAAAGCTTCAAATGGAGTAACTGAACGAGCTGCGTGTGATCCGTCCGTCATATATTTCGATGGCTACTACTATATGTATTATTCTGGAAGCGAAAGAAATGTTCAGACCGTTGTTTTTGTAGCAAGATCTAAGACTATTGAAGGTCCATACCTTAAATTCACAAATAGGAGAACATGGGAGTCAAATCCCCATGACCCAATGATCTTAATACGACCTAGAAAACCGGCTGTGGATGGCACTCACGCTTATGGCGCTGGTCAAACTACAGTTGTATCTAAAGATGGTAGAATCCATTTATGGCATAACGATGACTCTGCAAAGGGACACGATACAATTTATTATCAAACAACAACTAATCCCGTTGTCCTTACCCAAGGGGTCCAAACTAACGTTTCGACTCCCGATTTATCGGCCGGTACTGTAGATGTGAAGTTCGATCCTGTTCAAAACCGATTTGTGATGTATTCGATTCGACTAGGACATTATAAATCGGCAAGCATCGTAGCTCGATATTCAACAGACGGACGAACTTGGTCAGGACAAAATATTGTTTGTAACGAAAACTGTACTCCTGATTTTATCAGTAACATTGGAGCTCTTGGCTCTATCTATGGTTACTAGATGCCTGGAAAATTTTTAGCTTATGGAGCACCCTATGACTTAAGAACCGATTGTGCTACAACAAACACAGGACACGATGTCGATCGCAACTGTTGGGGACAATGGGACATCTACGGAGCATTTTACTCGGATCTTAATCAGCCTGGTGGTCAAGTTCTAGGGCATATTGATAGTCTCACCAACACTGCAACTGGATTTCTTGTCGGAGGATGGGCATGTGCATACGGAACCGAATCCTCAATTGCGATACATGCTTATGCTAAAGATCCTAGGTCTCAAGCTCGAAACTATCTTCAAGCCGCTGTAGCAAACCAAGCAAGTAGCGATACAATTGGTAAACATTGTGGAACTAAATTAAAAAAGCACAGGTTTTCGTTTTTGATTCCAAAATCCAAACTTGCGGGAAATACTAATGCACAAATTCAAGTCTACGGGATCTCCCCTCATGGTTTGCAAAACTCCGCGATTACAAATTCAGGAGCTTTCCAATTACCCGATGGTCAAATCAAAGGCTATCTCGATAGAGCAGATCCTTCTGGAAATGGCAACGTCAGGCTGAGAGGATGGGCTTGCGCCGGTGGTTTAGAAAACAATGTAGGTCTCCATGTTTATGTACGTGGACCCGATGGTAAACAGACATTTGTGTACAGCGCGGGAACTAGTATAGCAAGTGATGCTGCCGTAAAATCTAGATGTCAAAATTTTAATAATAAAAATAGATACGACATCACGATACCTGCGTCGAGGCTTGCAGGGCACAAGGGCAAGACAATCTACATCTACGGTATTTCGCCTATAGGACTAAACAACAATTCCTTAGCAAACTCTGGAAGATTTAAAGTTCCATGACCTTATTGGTTTTTGTTGCGTACATTAATGAGAAGACTTCTTTCGATTAACAAACCAAAGCGTGGTTTTACACATCACAAGATCTCCCATGACGTTGATTACGGTACATCCCATGTCCACCAAACGATCTACACCCAAGATTAAAGGAATACCACTGGCTGGAACTCCGACACTTTTAAGGGTGGTATTCAAAACGCCGACTCCTGCCCCAGGTATTCCTGGAGCTCCTATTGTGGCGCCGATGGTGAGGATCACGACTGTGATGGTAACTGAAAAATCGATGTCTCCTCCAAATGCTTGGGCTAAGAAAAATGTAGCAGAGCTTTGCCATAAAGCCGAGCCCGCCATATTTATGGCAACACCAATTGGAATCAAAAAATCAGCAAGCTCGCTAGGAATATTAAGTTCATTTTTTGCAGTCTTAATTGTCGTTGGCATTGTGGCAGCAGAGCTTGATAGAGAAAATGCAAGCAGTAACGGCTCTTTGATCTTTTTAATAAAATCAACCGGATTAACACCTATTATCGATAGCCAAACTAGCCAACACAATATGATCAAGAAAAAACCAATAAAAACGCACAAAAGATAACCAAACATTCCCACTAGAACCGAAGAACCAGAGCTAACCACCGACCGAACCATCAGCCCAAATACCGCATATGGAGCAAGCTTTATTGTCCAAGTAATCAGTTGCATACAAAGAGCCTGAGTCCCTTCTAGAAAATCAACAATAGTGGCAACTTTTGATCTTTCCATTCGAGAGATAACAAGGCCAAAAATTAATGCGAGTATTAAAACATCTAACAAGTCACCTTTTACTAAAGTG